>CACZOW010000027.1 GCA_902782885.1 uncultured Ruminococcus sp.
CTGTGCGAACGCGGCATCCGCACTTTCAGCGACTACTACCGCAATACGCTGGATCTGTCCGCGGTGCCGATGCTGCATGAACTGTCGCATCTGCCGGTGATCGTTGACCCCAGCCACGCCACGGGGATCGCCCGCATGGTGCCGTCGATGGCGCTGGCGGCGGTGGCGGCCGGAGCGGACGGCCTTATTATCGAAGTGCACAACGATCCCATACACGCGCTGTGCGACGGCGCCCAGTCGCTGCGGCCGGATGAGTATGACGAACTTGCAGGCAGGATAAGTAAACTGCGGGAGGCGCTCAGATGACAGCGGGCATCGTGGGTCTGGGGCTGATCGGCGGCTCCTTCGCAAAAGCGTATAAAGCCGCGGGACACCGGGTCCTGGCGGCCAACCGCACCGGCAGCGTGCTGAAGTACGCGCTGCTCTCGGGGGACGTTGACGCCGAACTCACCGCGGACAATATTGACTCCTGCGATATCCTTATCCTGTGCCTGTATCCGGAAGCCGTGACGGAATATCTGCGGGAACACGCCGGCCGCATCAGTGAAGGAACGCTGGTGATCGATACCTGCGGCACCAAACGCGCGGTGGTGGATTCGTGTATGGCGCTGGCGGAGCAGTACGGCTTCACCTTCGTGGGCGGACACCCCATGGCGGGCACGCAATATTCGGGTTACAAATACTCCCGGGCGAATCTGTTCAACGGCGCCGCCATGGTGATCGTGCCGCCGGATTTCGGCGATATCGCGCTGCTCAGCCGGGTCAAGGAACTGCTGGCGCCGGCGGGCTTCGGGAGCATTCACGTTACCACCGCCGAAGAGCATGACCGCGCCATCGCGTTCACGTCTCAGCTGACGCACCTCGTTTCCAACGCATATGTCAAGAGCCATACTGCCGGGCAGCTGAAGGGGTTTACCGGCGGCAGCTACCGGGATATGACCCGCGTGGCGTGGCTGAATCCGGAGATGTGGGCGGAGCTGTTTCTGGAGAACGCGGACAATCTCAGCGCCGAACTCTCCGGTCTGATCGCGGAGCTTGAAAAATACAGGGCGGCAATAGACAGCGGCGACCGGGAGACGTTGACCGCGCTGCTGGCCGAGGGCAGACGCATAAAAGAGGAGGCGGAGAATAAATGAAAACGGTACATATTGACGCCTCCGCCGCGTATGACGTGCTGATCGGTGACGGCCTGCTTGACGAGCTGGGAACGCGCGCCGCGTCGCTCCCCGGCGTTCGTAAAGTGCTGCTGGTATCGGACGATACAGTGTTTGCGCTGTACGGTGAGCGGGCCGCGGAAAGCCTCCGGAAGGCCGGACTGGACGTCGCGACCTTCGTGTTCCCGCACGGAGAGGCATTCAAGAATCTGGAAGTATACGGCGAACTGCTGGAAGCGGCGCTGGCGGCGGGGATGACCCGCACGGATGCGTTTGCGGCGCTGGGCGGCGGCGTGGTCGGCGATCTGACCGGCTTCGCGGCGGCAACGTTCAAACGCGGGATCCGGTTCATTCAGCTGCCCACGACGCTGCTTTCGGCGGCGGACGCGTCTGTAGGCGGCAAGACCGCGGTAGATCTGCCCGGCGGCAAAAATCAGGTTGGCGCGTTCCATCAGCCCGCGCTGGTGCTGTGTGATACGCACACGCTGGCAACGCTCCCTGAAGCGCAGTTTCTCTCCGGTTGCGGCGAAGTTATAAAGTACGCTATGCTGGCGGGCGGAGAATTATTTGAGACGCTGTGTTCCTTTGACGGCGCGGACGGCATAGCGGCGCACCTTGAAGACGTTATAAGACGCTGTGTGGAACTCAAGCGTGACTACGTACAGGCCGATGAGTTCGATACGGGAGTGCGCATGCTGCTCAATCTCGGCCACACGTTCGGCCACGGCGCCGAAGCGCTTTCGGGCTACAAACTGCCGCACGGCTGCGCGGTGGCAGCAGGTATGGCGGTGATCACGCGGGCGGCGGCCGCGCGCGGGTATTGCGAACCGGAAACGCTCCGGCGGCTGCTTACGCTGCTGGAACGCTTCGGATTGCCCGCGTCCATACCGTACTCCGCGGAGGAACTTTTGCCGGTGATTCGCGGCGACAAAAAAGCTGCCGGCGGCAATATCCGCCTGATAGTGCCGGAGGTTCCGGGGCGCGTCCGCGCGCTTACGGTGGCAATACCGGATCTGGCCGGCTGGCTGCGCGACGGAGGTGTGCTGTGAAACGCTGCGGTACCGAAACGCCACACGCGGTAAGAGTGTCCTCGTCTAAATCGGCGGCGCACCGGCTGCTGATCTGCGCGGCATTGTCCGAAGGACCGTCGACGGTAAGCGTTTTCCGGCCTTCCGCGGACGTGGAGGCGACAGTTTCATGTCTTAATGCGCTGGGGGCTCGTATCGTTGCCCGCGGTGACGGCGCGGACGGAGTTACGCGCTACGAAGTGACGCCATTGAACGCACGCGGCGGCGAAGAAAATCCCGCGCAGGGCATTCGAGAGTTCCACCCCGGGGAAAGCGGTTCTACGCTGAGGTTTTTGCTGCCGGTGGCCGCGGCGCTGGGCGTTGACGCCTGTTTCGTGTGCGAGGGAAGATTGCCCGAACGGCCGCTGGGACCGCTGCTGGACGTGCTCCGGCTGGGCGGCGTCACTGCCGTAAAAGAGGGCAATACCGTGCGCGTCTCCGGACGTCTGCAGGCGGGAGAATACGCGCTGCCCGGAAATGTATCCTCGCAGTTCGTTTCCGGAATGCTGCTGGCGCTGCCTCTTGCCGACGGCCTGAGCACGCTCAAGGTCGAGGGCCGGCTGGAATCCGCGGATTATGTGAAAATGACGCTGGAGGCGCTCAAACTTTCCGGCATAGAGATAAAGCGCGAATGCAGTCTGTACCGCGTGCCGGGCGGCCAGCAGTTCCGGCTTACCGGAGAGCATTACGTCGGCGGCGACTGGTCCGGCGCGGCGTTCATGCTGTGTGCCGGGGCTGCTTCCGGGACAGGCGTGACCGTGCTCGGACTGGATACGGATTCGGCCCAGGGCGACCGTAGGATACTGGAAGTGCTCGAAGCTCTCGGCGCGGAAGTCGAGTGCAGCGGCGGCAATGTGACCGTGCGCAAGGGGACTTTGCACGGGATCACGCTGGACGCGTCGGATATTCCGGATCTGGTGCCGGCAATCGCGGCACTGGCCGCGCAGATAAAAGGCGAGACCGTCATTAAAGGCGCGGCGCGGCTGCGCTACAAAGAGTCCGACCGGCTGGAGACCACGGCGGCAATGCTCCGGCAGCTGGGCGGCAGCGTGACGGTCAATGAGGACGGACTAACTATTATCGGCCGTGCGCTCACGGGCGGAAACGCGGATTCCTTCGGCGATCACCGCATCGCCATGGCCGCGGCGGTGGCGTCAATGGGCTCCGCTCTGCCGGTCACCGTAAACGGCGCGGAGTGCGTGACCAAATCATACCCGGGATTCTGGGAGGATTTTCACAGGGCAATGGGCATCTGACGGAGGAGTTATGGGATCGAGCTACGGTGAAAATATCAAACTGACGATATTCGGCCAGTCGCACTCGGAAGCGATCGGCATGGTGCTGGAAGGTCTGCCTGCGGGCGTACTTCTGGATACTGAAGCGATCGAACGCTTTATGGCGCGCCGGGCGCCGGGCAATTCGCCGCTTTCCACGGCGCGCAAAGAAGCCGACCGGCCGGTCTTCGTGAGCGGCCTTGCCGGCGGCCGCACCTGCGGCGCGCCGCTCACCGCGCTCATTTACAATAACGACGCGCGGCCCGGAGATTATGAAAAATACCGGAACGTGCCCCGGCCGGGCCACGCGGATTATACCGCGAGCGTAAAATATAACGGATTCGCGGACTATTCCGGCGGCGGCCATTTTTCAGGAAGGCTGACGGCGCCGTTGTGCGTTGCCGGCGCGATCTGCATCCAGCTGCTCGGGGCCGAAGGGATACGTGTGCGGGCGCGCGCAGCTGAGATCGGCGGCGTTGCGGACGACGAAGCTAAGATGCACGAAGTTATTGCCGCGGCTAAAGCAGCGGGAGACTCTGTGGGCGGCATCGTGGAGTGTGTCGTGGACGGGCTTTCGGCCGGACTGGGCGACCCGATGTTCGGAGGAATGGAAAACCGGATCGCCGCCGCAATATTCGGCATTCCCGCGGTCAAAGGGATCGAATTCGGCGC
>CACZOW010000028.1 GCA_902782885.1 uncultured Ruminococcus sp.
AATGAAAAAGATCGCGGAAGCGGATGCGGACGGCACCGATTTCACCGTCACGTTCCCGCTGATGAACAATAAACTGACGCGCCTGTCGTCGCACTTCTTCGCGGAAGTGAACGGCGTGTTCGTGTCGCCCTGGTTTACCGTGGAGAACTATTACGATCTGTCGGAGAACCCGTACCGTTTCGATTTACCGATGAACCTGGACGTGAACGTCACTGAGGCGCCGTACAGCGCGCGGGGCGACGGGTTCACCAACGATACGGCGGCGATACAGAAGGCGATCGACGACGTTGCAGCCGCGGGAGGCGGGCGCGTGGTTATACCCGGCGACGATTCGACGTACGGCAAGCGATATATCATCACCACGCTGAACGTGAAGAGCAACGTGTGGCTGTATATCGACGCCGGCGCAGTGCTGTGGCAGTCGCCGCGCAAAGCGGATTATCCGTACGAACCCGTCACCGGTCACGACGTTTCGATCCCCGGCATCAACTGGACTCACGCAGGCCTCTGCCACAACTACCCGCTGGTAATGGCGCAGCAGGCGCACAATTTCAAGATCACGGGCAAAGGCACGCTCCGGCTGAACGATCTGGGTTCCGAATGTGAGGACGGCGTCAACGGCGGCACCATCTGGACCGGCTGTGAAAACCGCATACACCTGATCGCGCTCGCGCTGGTGGAGTGTAACGACGCACAGATCAGCGGCATCACGATCCACCGGGCCAACTGCTACCACCTGAACCTGTTCGCGTGCAGCCGCGTATATATTTCCGACGTCACGATGAACGAGGCCACCTGCGCGTCCGGCGACGGCATCGGACTCAGCGCCGCCACCCACGACGTAAAAGTGGACCGCTGCTTCCTGTTCTCCAATGACGACGCGGTCACGATGACGTCCTCGTACAACGACCCCCGCGGCCTCGTATGGTGGCACGCAAAGACGGACCGGGACAACAGCGTCCGCAACGTGGAAGTCTGCCACAGCGATCTGTTCGGCGGCCACGGCCTGACGTTCATCACCTGGGGGACGGACAACCCCGATCTCTCCAAACAGGAGATCTATAACGTGCGCGCGTACGACAACGTGCTTTCCGGCGGCGCCTCCGTAGGCACCTGGTGCGACAACCCGTACTACGGCGGTCCCTTCACCAACGAAGACCCGGACGACTATTCGCCGGTGCGCGACGTGCAGATCTTCAACAACAAATATCCGTCCCAGTGCACGCTGCTGTCGATCAAACCTACCAGCTTGTTGACCGACTGCAAGATCTATTCCGCCTCCGATTTCCAGAACGGCAATTTCGAGCGCCGGAACGGACAGGCGGGCTGGGTGTCCGGGTTGTCCAACTGGTCCTGCCTGGGCGACCGGACAATGCTTTCGGTATTGGCGGACGAGGCGGACGGGAAGACCGATCACCGCGCGCTGCAGACCGGCGACACGTTCATGTACCAGGGCCTCTATTTCAAGCAGAGCACCGTAACCGTGACGTTCGATTTGCAGGTGTTTGGCACGGACGCGGCGTTCCTGGTAGTCGATGCCGAGTCGGGCAGTGTGCTGGTGAAAGAACCGCTCGCGGACAGCGGCAGCGCTTTCGAAGCGAGGAACGGACACGAATTTGCGCAGTTCAGCTGGACCGGCGCGCTGGAGAAAGGCACGTACTGTATCGGCGTGCGCACCGCGGGCAATACGAAGGTCGTTTCCGACAATTTCTCCGCCAAGACAGCCAAATACGATGAGGCGCTGGCAGTTTCCGCCTCCGGCTCCGGCGAAATCATAGAGGCGCTGGTGCCGGACAAGTCGGTGCTGCGCATACCGGCTGAACCGGTAGAAATAGCTATGCCGCGTTATATTGCCGGTACGGAGCCCGCGGCTGACCGGACGCCGGGAGAGGTGATCCCGATAGATCCTGACAGCACGCAGAACGGGCAGAATGCGAACGGCAATGCGCGGAAGAAATTGTCGGCCGGCGAAAAAGCGGCGGTCATTGCCTGCTGCGCGGTCGCAGCTGCTGCCGTTGCCGCCGCCGCGGTGATCGCGGTGAAGAAACGGAAGGGCAGATAATGGAACAGCTGAAAATGATACGGCGCTCTGCGCCGGTCAAAGAAATACCGCTCCCGCCCGGGTTTGAGTACGAGCGGTATTGCGGTCTGGAAGCGCAGGTCGAAGACTGGCTGCGCATCTGTAAGGCCGGGCTCCTGCCGCCGGACGCGGGCCGCCAGTTCTTCCGCGACCATATTGCCAACTACCCGGATCTGACGCCGGAAAACGACCTGATATTCGTGCGCTCCTGCGCGGGGGAGCGGGTGGCAACGATCGCGTTCGTATTGCACCCCGGCGGTGTGGGGTATCTTCACATGGTGTGCTGCGCGGAATCGGCGCGCGGTCTGGGCATCGGGGCGGCAATGACCTCGTTTGCCCTCGCCCGCCTTGAAGAGCGGGGGATAGATTATACCTATCTCACCACCGACGATTTCCGCCTGTCTGCCATACGCCTGTATCTGCGTGCGGGTTTTGAACCGTGCGAGGACAACGCCGAAATGCGCGCCCGCTGGGACGCCGTCCGCGCTGCGATCTCCTGAAGTTTCCTTGGGCGCCGTCTCTGCAGACCGCCTCGCGCCAGACTGCCACGGCCGACCGCCGCTGCATACCGTTGCCGATGCTGGCCGTCGCCGCACCGTCGCCGCAGCCGAAAAAAAGTCCTTTACAAACGGAAATCAAAAGACTATAATACGTTCTGCGCTTCGGGGTGTAGCTCAGTTTGGCTTAGAGTGCTTGCTTGGGGTGCAAGAGGTCGCCTGTTCAAGTCAGGTCACTCCGACTCATGTGCACGAGGTTGGGATCGAAAGTCCCGGCCTCTTTTTTTGTCGTCGAATGCCGGGGCGGCGCGGCAAGATTCCGGCCGCGGATCAGTTGATCCTGGGTCACTTTGGTTTTTCATGTCTCTTGCTCATTTCAAACGCCGGTTTTTGGAAAAAGTGGGACAAAAATTTCCGTTTGAGCGTTTTTTGTCCTACTCCGGGCGCCTTCTGAGGGGCTTTTGCGGGTCAATACCGTTTTCGGCATGGCCTCATGCCGCTTTTGATCCGCGGAAATGGGACAAAAGGTTCCTTTTTCCGCTCTTTTTGTCCCACTTTTGAGCTCATGAAGGCGGTTCCGGTCCCTGAGATGCAGCCATGAGTACAGCGATGCAGCCCTTAGTGGGACAAAAATCTTTATTTGAGCGATTTTGTCCCATTTTTCGGGATTTTCCTTTCTTAAAATGAGCGAGAACGCGGAGCGGACGGTGAGATCCCGGCCGCGGAACAGGACAGAAGGAGCGGCCGACCGCCTCGAGAGTGAGTTCCCGGCCGCGGAACATGACAGAAGAAGCGGCCTACCTTCACCCAACAAATAATTGATTTACACCTGAAAATATGCTACCATTTGACACAGACACGCCGCATCATAAAACGGCAACGCATGCACGAAACAGCAGGTAAACCATATGAACGGGTTCGTCAAAATAAGAAGCGCAAAAGCGGAGGACGCGGAGCGGCTGCGGGAGATATACGCGTACTATGTCACCGATACGGCAATATCGTTCGAATACGACGTTCCGTCCGTTGACGAATTTCGACGCCGCATCGAAAACACGCTATTGAAGTATCCGTTTCTGGTACTTGAGAAGGACGGACGCACTGTTGGCTACGCCTACGCCGGAGTGTTTAAAAACCGGGCAGCGTATGACCGCTCCTGCGAAGTAAGCATTTATATCGAGCGCGGACAAAGGCGTCATGGCTGCGGCCGCGCGCTTCATGAAGCATTGGAAGCGAAGCTCAAAGCGCAGGGGATACTTAATCTGTATGCATGCATCAGCGACACGGCAGTCGAGGATGAGCATCTCTCCCGGGACAGCGAACGTTTCCATCAGCGGCTTGGCTATGTTAAAGTAGGTGAGTTCCACCGCTGCGGTTATAAATTCGGCCGCTGGTACGATATGATCTGGATGGAAAAGCTGATAGGTGAGCATTGCTGACAGCGGGTTTTTAAGACCGGCAAAAATTTGAATTTTGCCGGCGGATGTGGTATAAAATTTCTGACAAATTATAGTATTTGCATCGGAGGAATCGGACAATGAAAAGAAACAACCACGGACTGAACAGCATTTCGCGCGGGGCGCTGCGGCTGGCGGCGCTGGCATTGGCGCTGGTGCTGCTGTTGCCCGCCGGAGCGGTGCGAGCGGCAAGCGTTGACGCCGCGGAAAACGTTTCGCCCAAACTTACCGGCGAAGTGCCGGCGTGGGCGGTCAAATCCTCGCAGCGCTACACTTTTGACTTCGCCAATGAGGACGCGACATATTATTCCAAGCATGAGGCGCTCCGCATCGTGACCCGCACCGGATTCAAGGTGAGCGGCGGCAGACTTATTGCCGACGGGAAAAAGGCCGTGGCGCTGGCAACGCGCGGCTACCTTGGCGACGATTACGGTATTGCGGGCGGATCGGCCGGATTCAAGCTGAGCCGCAATTCCGGTTCCGTTACGGTCCAGCTGCGCGTGATCTCCGGCGAGCCCAAAAAGGCGGATATGGCGCTGCGCTTCGACTTCAAAAACGACAGGCTGAAGGTCAAAGACGACACGCTCAATAAGAGCGTTGAGCTGGACGTGGGAAAGTACCTTGAAGGCGGCCGCGAGGTCAGCGTGGAATTCATCGACAAGCCCACGTACGTGTCGCTCAAGTTGGACGGGGAAACGGTGATTACCGTGTACTACACGGAGAATGCTGCCGCGGAAAGCGGATACAGCGTGAGCAACTACGGCGCGTCGCTGCGGTTCGTTGACGGCGGCGGCAACGAACTGCTCAAACTGGAAAACAGCCTGCTGCAGCGTGCGGGCAGCTTCGTGCTGAGCCTCGACTCATTTGACGGATACGTTGACGACTTGTTTTTTGACCGTACCGAGATCGATCAGAGCCTGCCGGAGACCGGCGTGAAGCGCGTCGTAGATTACGGCAACTGGGTCGCCACCGACGACCTCGGCCGCGTGACGCGCATGGAGACTTCCGCCGGACCGGTAAGAGAGAACCGCACCGTAGGTCTGTTCTATTTCCTGTGCTGGGTCGGTGCCGGCATACACGTGCAGGACAATACTAAGATCTACCTGGAAAACGGCGTGGATTACCTCAAAAAGTATCTGGAAGAGCGGGGCGGCGAGGCGTACTGGTCGGAGCCGTATTTCGGCTATTACCGCAATGAAGATACCTGGATCTACCGCAGGCACGCGTATATGCTGGAGGCCGCGGGCGTGGATTTCATTTTCCTCGACGTGTCCAACCGGGAAGTGTTCGCGGCGGGACATACCGCGCTGTTCGATACCTGGCTCCAGATCCGCAGGGAAGGCGGTCACACGCCGCAGATCTGCTTCCTGAACGGCGACGATCCCAAAACGCTGCAGGCGAACGTGCGCAACCTGCGCCGCACCGTTTATTCCGACAAAAACTGGGAGAAATACGAGGAATTGTTCTTCAAGTGGCAGGGCAAGCCGCTGATCCTGGGCAATGTTGACGGCGTCAGCGCGGAGATCAAAGATTATCTGGACGAGAACTTCACCGTGCGCGGCTGCTGGGCCTGGTGCGACCAGGACGGCTACTGGACCTGGATGGACGAGACCTGGAACGACGGCAAGGGCAACTGGGTACAGCACAAAGGCCGCGACCGCGCGGGCAATTTCGAACAGATGTCGGTCACTGCCGGCCACCACGCTTCTTCCAGCAAAGGCCGCAGTTACGTCAACGGCGTGCAGCCCAACCCTAAGACCAACGATTTCCTGTTCACGTACGATGAGAGCCGCAAGGGGCTGGGCTTTGCCAGCCAGTGGGAAGCCGCCATCAAAGCGGATCCGCAGGTCATTATGATCACCGGCTGGAACGAGTGGATCGCGGGCAACGGCCGCGGTTCGGATTATATTGCCCTCACGCACATCAAAAACGTGTGCTACGTTGACGAATTTAACCCCGAATTTTCCCGCGACGTGGAGCCGATGAAGATCCGCGACGGCGTGGGCTTCGGCGATAATTTCTACTATCAGATGGTGGATTACATCCGCAAGTACAAGGGCATGGCGCCGCTGCAGATAGCGTCGGGACAGAAGACGGTGGCGGCGGGGGACGTTGACGCCTGGGCGGAGATCGGGCCCGAATTCCGCGACCATATAGGCGATACGGAATACCGCAACACGGTGTCTTATGACGCGGCGTTCCGGTATATCAACGGCACGGGCCGCAACGACATTGACTACGCCAAAGTGTCGCAGGACGCGGATAAGCTGTACTTCCTGGTGAAGACGGTCAACGATCTGGCAGTATTTGACGACAGCACCTGGATGAATCTGCTGATCGACGCGGACATGAAGCACGACACCGGCTGGGAAGGCTACGATTTCGTGCTCAACCGTTCGCGCGGCGACGGCAGGCTCTCCGTGGAGAAATTCGACGGGAACAGCTGGAGTTCGAGCAAACTGGGCGACGCGGAGTATACCGTAAACGGAAAATACCTGACAGTCGCCGTGGACAAAACGCTGCTGGGCTGGAGTTCCGGCGAGGCGGCCAACTTCGATTTCAAGTGGACGGACAACTCCACCGAGACCGGCAACATCCTCGAATTCATGGATCTGGGCGAGGCGGCGCCGGATGACCGCTTCAATTTCAGGTATGTTGCCGACGCGGACCACTACGTAAAATTGATCCGCGAGATCGAGGGCAACACAGTCAAAAACGGCGGTCTGCCCGGCCCGGTGGTTTTCGCCATCGTCGGCGCTACTTTGCTGCTGGTCGCTGCCGCGGCGGTGATAGTGGTCAACAACATCCGGAAACGTAAAAACGCCTCCGCGTAAGCGCCGGGACGGCGCTGATCCATTCGCGTCAATCATCAGCGCCTGCGCAACATTTTCTTGACTTTTGCGGCATACATGTGGTATAACACGTGCCGCACGTCCCAGTACCTCAGGGGATAGAGGGTCCGCCTCCTAAGCGGAACGCCGTAGGTTCGATTCCTATCTGGGACGCTTTGCTGTTCAGGGTGCCCGGGTCCGGTCAGACGGATCCGGGCAGTTTTTTTGCGGTGTGAGTCAG
>CACZOW010000029.1 GCA_902782885.1 uncultured Ruminococcus sp.
CCCAGATCGAACAGCTCGCCCTGCAGCCAGCTGCCTGCCGCCGCGGTGCCCAGGAACCATTCTTTCTTGAAGCCTTCCATGTAGTCGAGGAAGTCCTGCACGTTGCAGCGCATGACTTCCGCCTCGAACCACAGCATCACCTTACCGCCCAGTTCGTGCATGCGCGCGGAAACGTCGGCGAAGCGGTCCGGGAAGCGCGAAGTGTCCACCATCAGCGTTCCGGTCTCGGGCCAGCTGCAGCTCTCCCCTTTCGGATTGGTGTACCAGCCCGCGTCGATCCAGAGATAATCGAGTTTCAGACCCTTTTCCGTATATGTGTTGATCAGTTTGAGGAACTGCCGCGTGGTCATGCCGGAAGCGCCGGAGGAGGCGCAGAACACGGGGTCAAAGCGCTTGCCTTCGGGATGGCGCATATTGCAGTCGATGAACCAGCGGCGCCAAAGGTTCATATTGTCGGTCTCGTCGCGGCCGGAGTAGTTCAGCAGCACTATGAGCGGCGTGCGGATCTTCTCGCCCGGTCTCAGGAAAAGATCGGTCTTGTTTTGACCGGCTTTCACGCGGGTGTTGTTCCCGCCTTCGTTTTTGAATTCCGCCTTCCAGCTGCCCGGCCAGCCGACGGCAATAAACGTACCGTTGCGGCCGTATTCCAGATTGAAGTACGGGAAGTCAACGTGCGTGGGACGCCCGGTGTCGGTGCCTTTAGTGATTAGGTTGTCCTCGAGTTTATACTGATACGGCGCGTACATGTCGCCCAGGTCGCCGTTGATGCCTTTCAGCACCTGTTTCTTGCCCTTGAAATCCAGGTCAAGGCCGCAGATCTCGCTGAAGTTGTCCGTGTCATGCGCGCCGGTATTTTCCATCCAGATCGTCCATTCGCAGGCGTCATACCCGTCGTAGCTCTTTCCGTCGACGGTGAACACGACGCCGCTGGGCTTGTGCAGGAACTTTGCTTCGGTATGCGTACCGCCGTCGGTCTTTTCGGTACTCATGCTCTGCTTTTCAAACGCGTCGCCGAAACCGCGGTACTCTTTTTTCTTATACACGAACGAGATCGGGAACGACGCCGGATCTTTCAGCATCTTTTCCAGCGAACGCGGATCCTTCCGACGGCAGCCGGAGAGGGTCAACGCGGCCGCGCAAAGCAGCGCGGATGTCAATACCATCATTACAATACCACTCCTTTTCATACAGAGGCAACTTCCTTTCGCAAACGATTATTATATACTGCCCGGAACGCGGCAAGCTGTGCCAGAAACGATACGATCCAGGAAATTACATACGACAGATACAGCATATCGAGAGTGTGGTACTGCGGCATGGCAAACACCGTGTAGATCCAGACTACCCGCAGCACGCAGACGCCCACCACCGTGATGACCATCGGCAGGAACGACGAGCCCATGCCCCGGAGCGCGCCGGTGGTGACGTCCATCTGGCCGCACAGGAAATACGGCAGGCAGATCAGCGACAGGCGCACCAGACCGAATTCGATGGCTTCCGGGGAGTCAACGATGTAAATCGAAAGCAGTTGACGCCCGAAAACGTAACCAAGTACCCCCAGCGCCGCGCCGGCAACGGTCACGCAGACCAGGCAGCAGGCCAGGATCTGATTGACGCGGCGCGTTTTGCCCGCGCCGACGTTCTGTCCGGCAAAGTTCAGGGCGGTCTGGTGGAACGCGTTCATCGAGACGTAAACGAAGCCTTCGATATTGCCCGCGGCGGAGTTGCCGGAATTAACGGCCACCAGTCCGAAAGAATTGACCGAAGACTGGATGATCACGTTGGAAATGTTGAACATGACGCTCTGCAGCCCCGCGGGCAGTCCGATGCGCATGATCTGACGCAGCGAGTCGGAGTATACGCGCAGTTTTTTGAAGATCAGCCGGGCGGAATCATCGCGCCTCGCAAGAGCGAGCAGCACCAGCGCGGCGGCCAGCGTCTGAGAGATCACCGTTGCCCACGCCACACCGTCCACGTCCATGCCGAACGCGGTGACGAACAGCAGGTTCAGAAGTACATTGACCACACCTGCGGCGGTGAGATAGATGAGCGGTCCGCGTGTGTCCCCCAGCGCGCGCAGTATGGCGGCGCCGAAGTTATACACCATCGAGGACAGCATGCCCACGAAATATATCCGCATGTATTTGGTGGCCAGGGGCAATATATCCCCCGGCGTTTTCATCATTTTCAGCAGCGTTCCGGCGCTGGCCACGCCGATGCCGATCAGCACCGCGCCGCTCACCAGCGACGTCAATACGGCCGTATGCACCGCTTTATGCACTTCCGCGTCGTTTCCGGCGCCTTTTGCGCGGGCAACCGTCACGCCCGCCCCCACCGAGAGCCCGATGAACATATTGATTATCAGGTTTATCAGCGCGCCGGTGCTGCCCACGGCGGCAACGCACACGCTCCCCCCGAACCGCCCCACCACGACGAGATCGGCGGCGTTGAACAACAGCTGCAGCACGCCGGTGAAAATGATCGGCAGCGTGTACAGAATGATATTTTTCAGGAGGGGGCCCTCCGTCATGTTTATGTCTTTGCGCTTGAGCATTATTTAACGGCGATCCGGAAGGACGGTGCCGGCAGACCGAATGAATTCACGAGGTTGGCGTCGGCCATGTAGGCGGCAAACCCGTACGCGAAACAGACTTCCGCCGCGCCGCATGCCTCTTCTCCGCAGCGCACCAGCACGCGGTCGGGGGCAACGATCTCCGCTTCCGCGGCCTGCGCCTTTTCGCAGTCAACAGCGCGTATGCCGAAACCGGTGAGCGCGCCTCCGCCGCCGGTCTCAAGGCCGCGGCCCGCGTATTTAAAGGTCACTTCAATGCCCTCCGGCACGCGGCACGCCCGGACAGGCACCGGCGATTCATACTCCGCGGGGTCCGGCATTGCCGCTTTGCCGCCGTATTCGTACGCGTACACCTGCATTGCCAGCCGGCGTCCCAGTTCGGCTTTGTACGGAGAATGCGCCCAGTCCGGATCGCCCTCCACGGCACCCAGGTCCCGGCACACCGCGAGGTAGCTGTCGGGGATCGCGCCGAGCGCGTCAAACTGCTCCAGCCTCACGATATCGTGATACGGG
>CACZOW010000030.1 GCA_902782885.1 uncultured Ruminococcus sp.
GGAGGTATTTAATATGATCTTCAACGAGATACACTTTATCAGCGGCGCGCTGGGAATGCATACCTCGGCGCTGGTGCTGCTGCCGGACGATCCGGCGTTTGCGCGCTTCGGCAGAGACGGTAAAAGTTTTAAAGCGCTGTACTTACTTCACGGACTCAGCGATGACGAGACGATCTGGATGCGGCGCACGTCCCTGGAACGGTACGCGGAGAATCGCGGGCTTGCGATTGTGATGCCCCGCGGCGACCGGAGCTTTTACTGCGACCTGGAGAACGGTACGAGATATTTCGAATATATTGCCCGCGAACTGCCCGCGGTGATATCGTCTCATTTCCGCGTGTCGGATCTGCGGGAGGACAATTACGCCGCCGGCCTCTCCATGGGCGGCTACGGCGCGCTGAAACTGGCGCTGCGGGCGCCGGAGCGGTTCAGCGCCGCGGCGGCGTTGTCCGCGGTGACCGACTGGCCGGAGAGCCTTCGGACGGTAGTGCCCGGTGTGATGGGCAATAATTATGTCTGCCCGCCGGAAGATGATCTGTATCATCTGGCGGACGAGCTGAAACGGCGCTGCGACAGCGGAGAATTCACCCCGCCGCGGTTTTATATCGGATGCGGTACGGAAGACGTGCTTCTGCCTCAGAGCAAGGCGTTCACGGTCAAACTGGCGGACGAAGGCTTCAGCGTAGTATACCGTGAATCTGCCGGCGGCCACAGCTGGGAATTCTGGGATGAATATATTCAGTACGTGCTTGAATGGCTGTGCGGCGCGTAAGCGGGAGATAGGCTATGATCGAGATCAGAACGCTAAATTCATTGGCAAAAGTGTTTCCGGACCTGCCGCTTAAAGAAGAATACGCGGCGGATCACGGCAGCGCGCTGTTAGGGGAACGGTTCAGCTTTCAGGCGGCGTACCGGTGCGTTGACCGCCCGCAGACCGGCGTAAGTTTCCGCGCGGAGTCCGATCTGGGCGAAGCGCTCAGCGTGCGGTTCGTTGACAACGTACCCTGCGACCTGACCGTGCCGTCAGGCTGCGAAGACGTGTGCGAGCATCCGCTCCCGGGGCTGATGCCGGATATATTGCGGCCGGTCCCTCCGGTGCTTTGGGCATACAATACCGTATGGCGCGCGCTCTGGCTCACCGTTGATACCGGGAAGGCCGCGCCCGGGGAACATGTGATCCGCGTCGTAATCAGCGACGGACAGGAGAGCACCTGCGAATTCCGGCTGGATATTCTGAACTTCCGCCTTCCGGAGCAGGAACTGCCGGTGACCAACTGGTTCCATTCCGACGGCCTTTGCAATTATTACGGCACGGAGTTCGGCTCGGAGGAGTACTGGCGCATAATGGAGAACTTCGCGGCGTGCGCGGTGCGAAACGGCGTCAACATGCTCCTCACTCCCGTATTCACGCCTCCGCTGGACACGGCGCCGGGCGGGGAGCGGCGGACAACACAGCTGGTCAAAGTCTGCGTCAAGCCCGACGGCTCGTACGCGTTCGGCTTCGATATGCTGGACAGATATATCGACGTTTGCCTGAAAGCCGGCGCGCGGTATCTTGAAATATCCCATCTTTTCACGCAGTGGGGCTGCCGCAACGCGCCCAAGATCATCGGTACCCTGCCTGACGGCACAGAAACCCGCCTGTTTGGCTGGGAAACGGACGGGACGGGTCAGGAGTACTCCGGTTTCCTGCGGAGCTTTTTGACGGCATTATGTGCGTTTCTGAAGGGCAAGGGCGTTTTTGACTGCTGCTTCTTCCATGTGTCCGACGAGCCCGACTGGAATTCCATGCGCGAACAGTACGCGTACGGCGCCGCGCTGGTGCGGGAGTTCATACCGGAAACGCAGATCATTGACGCCATGAGCGATCCGCGGTTCTATACCGAGGGACTGATACGCGTACCGGTGGCGGCGCTCACGCATATTGACCCGTTTATCGACGCGGGCATTGCCGAGACGTGGGGCTATTACTGCTGCGGCCAGATCCGTACCTCCAACCGGCTCGTCGCGACGCCCTCGTACCGCAACCGCATCCTCGGCGCGCAGCTTTTCCGGTACGATATCAAGGGCTTCCTGCAGTGGGGCTTCAACTTCTACAATTCGCACCTTTCGCTGGAGCAGGTCGATCCGTTCGGGTCGTCCACCGCGGGCGGCTGGGTGCCGGGCGGAGATCCGTTCGTGGTTTATCCGGGCCCGGGCGGCACGCCGTGGGAATCGATCCGCCTGGTCGTCTTCAGCGAAGCGTTGTGCGATTACCGCGCGCTCACGGCGCTGCTGGGATCCGGGACCGCGGGCAGCAGGGAAGATATCGTGCGCGAGCTGGGGCTGGACCGCTGGCCGTTCGTTGACTTCAAAGTCAGCGCGGCGGAACTGATCGCCGTGCGCGAGAAGGTCAATTCGCTTCTCGCCCGCGCCGCGGCCGATAAATAAGTGATCAACCGCGAGTTGACAATATAAGCAGGGCGGCCGCGACCGGCCGTCCGGAAAGGAAAACAGCATGGACAAAATTGACGAGACCGTCGCAGAAGAGACATTGTCCGCAGTGCCTTCCAATGAGCAGCCGCGCGTTTATCAGCCGCAGAAGCGCAAAAAGCGCCTGGGCGACCGGCGCGACGGCAGACTGCTCCGCACGTTATACGGGATGAACAAAATGATGCCGTTCATCATGAAGGACCGCAGCGACGGATGCAACACCTACGCCGACGAGTTCGACGTGACCGAATGCGACCAGTTCTGCAAGAAAATGGTGCGCAGCGGCCATTCGAATTTCAGTTTCCTGCACGTGATGCTTGCCGCATACGTGCGTACCGCCTCCCAGCGCCCCGGTATCAACCGCTTCGTCAGCGGCCAGCGGGTATACGCGCGCAACAACATCGAGGTCTGCATGACCATCAAAAAGGAAATGAAGGCGAGTTCGCCCGATACCGCCATCAAGGTGGAATTCGAGCCGGACGATACGATCGAGGAGGTATACGAAAAGTTCAACAAGGTCGTGGAGGCCAACAAACAGTCGAAAGACCTGGACAGCGACTTTGACAATGTGGTGAGCAAACTGGCGAGCCTGCCGCGCCCGATCCTGCGCTTCATTGTTAGGATCCTGTTCTGGCTGGACTACCACGGCTGGCTGCCCAAGAGCCTGCTCTCCGTGAGCCCGTTCCACGGCAGCATGATAATCACTTCAATGGGTTCGCTGGGTATCCGCCCGATCTACCACCACATCTACAATTTCGGCAATCTGCCGATCTTCTTCGCGTACGGAATCAAACGCCGCCGCACCCACTACAGTCCCGAGGGCAAACCTTACACCCGCAAGTTCATCGAGATCAAAGCGGTCACGGATGAGCGTATCTGCGACGGTTTCTACTACGCTTCCGCCTTCAAAATGATGCGCCAGTTCGTGGAAAAACCGGAACAGCTTTTGCTGCGCCCGGA
>CACZOW010000031.1 GCA_902782885.1 uncultured Ruminococcus sp.
CATTATTTTGCTGCGCAGCAACAGCAGCACGAAGAACATTACCGGCAGCGTGATCAGCAGGACTTTCTTCCAGGGCAGTTCAAACGCCAGCACGTTGGAGAAAAGCATCGTCGACGCGAACGCCAGCGCGGACGCGTGCACCAGATCCAGCAAGAACAGCAGCCAGAAAGATAAGATGCGGCGGGAGGTCATACGTTCACCTCCGCGATAACGATCTCGCTGCCGGAGGTGCGTTCGCTCCGGAACAGCAGCGAAAAGCCGTATTCGGCGCGGAACGCGTCGGAAGATGTTCCGGGAACGTCCCGCGAGTCACGGCAGGCGGTAACGGCAACGACCGGATCGCCTGGCGCCGCGAGTTTCAGCCAGCCGGGCCGCAGCAGTGCGGCGTTGGCGGCGGCAACGCTCGCGGCCTCCGTCCTGACCGGTCCCGGCGCGTTGACGCGCCGCGCGTCAGCAGGGCGCTCTTCGGGCGGCAACGCGGCTGTGTCGGCGAGATCCATTGTTCCCGCCAGCAGTTCGATGTCGCGGAAGGCCAGTTCATCCTCACATTCCGCAACAGTATATTTAACATTGTCCGCGCCGTCGTCCGCGGGATATACAAATGTGAACGCGCAGCCGCGCGCCAGCAGCGTTCGGCACACGCCCAGCACGGCGCGGGAGAGGGCGTCCGCACGGGTATAGGCTGCTTCGTTTTCCGACAGTACACTGAAGGGATCGGACTCCGCACGCAGGTCGCGGCGCAATCCGCCCGGCTGCAGCGCGTCGAGATACACGGTGCAGCGGCTGCGGTCATCGAGATAGAAGCCGCGGATCAGCCAGTCTTCCCGCGTTGCCGACCGCTTCCAGTGGATGAAACGCGGATCGTCACCGGGGACGTATTGACGCAGATAAGACGAATCGGTGGGTTCGGTGGAGGTCTTGGCGGTGGCAACACCGGAATCCGTGGAAAAGTCCGAATTAAACCGGATATCCAGGCTGAGCGGCGCGGGCAATACCGCCACCTCAGGCAGCGCCTTCTTCGGCGGCTTTCTTACGATGCTGACCACGCCGCCCGCGGACATCAGCCGCATGCCCTCAAGCCGCAGGCAATACCGCCCGCAATGCCGGAACGACACCGGCAGCGCCACATGCTGCTTTGAAAAAGGCTTCAGGTAGAAAAACAGCCGCGGGTCGTTGTCCGCGCCGCCTGCCGCGCCTTCCGGCAGCGTCAGATAACTGACGGGGTAAATAAACGGCGTGCGGTTGCGGACGGTTGCCCAGGCCTTCACCGCCGTGTCCTGATATACCCGCGGCGTATCGCAGTGCAGCGTGATCTTCACCAGCAGCTTGCCCAGGAGCGTTTTAAGTACAACGTACAGAAAGATCACCGTCAGCGCGATGGCAAAATAGTTCACCACCGGGTTCCCGGACATCAGCGCGTAGCCCAGCACGATGCCGTAAAGCGCGGAAAGGATGTGCCTGAGGGCGCCGCTGAAGCGGTACGCTCTGAGGGGATCGTTTTTTCCGGGTTTCTGCAATTTCGGCGCGGTTTTTTTCATGATCACGGAACGGCGGTGCCTGCCGGCTGCGGGCGGTCCGGGCTCAGCACTCTACCGGTACGGAACCGATCAGTTTGCGCAGCTTCTGCTCGGGGGTGAGTCCGGTCAGCACAGCCTCGCGCTCCAGCATGAGCCGGTGCGCGCATACGGGTTCGAATAATTGTTTTATGTCATCGGGCAGCACAAAGAAACGGCCGTTCAGATAGGCCAGCGCCTTGGCGGCTTTGGCCAGGGATATGCCGGCGCGGGGGCTGAGGCCCAGTTTGATCTCGCGGTCTTTGCGGGTCGCTTCAAGCAGCCGCAGGATGTACGCGGTGATCTCGTCGGAGAGGAAGATCTGGTTGACTTCGTCCTGCATCCTGAGCACGTCTTCGCAGCTCGCCACGGCCTGTGCCTCGGGATCGCGTTTTACCGAGGAACCGGCGGCGATCACGCGTTTTTCGCTCTGCGCGTCCGGGTAGCCCAGGGACAATTTCATCAAAAACCGGTCCAGCTGCGCTTCGGGAAGCGGGTATGTGCCCGCGAGTTCCACGGGGTTCTGGGTGGCAATTACCATGAACGGCTGCGGCAGCGCGTAAGTGATGCCTTCTACGGACACGCGCTCTTCCTGCATTGCCTCCAGCAGACTGGACTGGGTCTTGGGAGAGGTGCGGTTGATCTCGTCCGCCAGCAGGAAATTGCAGTCGAGCGCGCCTTTGCGGAACTCAAAAGTTTCGGTCTTGCGGTTGTACACGGAAAAACCGGTGAGGTCCGAAGGCAGCACGTCGGGCGTCATGGACATGCGGCGGAAAGTGCCGTTGACGCTGCCGGTGAGCGCGCGGGCCAGCGTGGTCTTGCCTACGCCGGGCACGTCCTCGAACAGCAGGTGTCCCCCGGCCAGCA
>CACZOW010000032.1 GCA_902782885.1 uncultured Ruminococcus sp.
ACCGTTCCTGCGGGAGAAGATCGAATATTTCCGTGCGAGCGGCTGCACGCTGTTTCAATTGCAATCTTCCGGCGATCTGTGATAAAATAATATGAGCGGCAATGCCGCTTCGCCGGGGGTGAGCAAACTGAAAGAAGAACTGCGGATAGTGAAGATCGACGAAGTGCCGGCGGACTATTCCGGTTTTATGCGTTTGTTCGAAGATCTCGCCGCGACGCCGGAAGGGGCGGCAACGCTGTTTGCGCTCGCGCTGCTGATGACCGCGCGGGACCGGGAATTGGGTCGGAAGTGTATTGACGCACTGACTGCGGTCCCTCCCGAAACGCGGGAGTTCGAGGCGGAATTCCCGGAAGGGGAGGAACTGGAAGCGATCGCCCGCTCGTATTTTCTGGAGCGCCCGGACGGCGCGCTGGAAGCCGCGGTCAAACTTACCGGTGAGAAACCGCTCAAACGGCACTGCAGGACCGTGTACATCGGCTGCCGCGGCACCGCGGGCTACCGGCCGGTGACGCTGGTGTCGAAGCCGCCGCGCTACTTTAAGAAGCGTTACGGCATACGCAAAGATTATTATAACGATCCGTGGCTGACGGCGGAATATCCGTCGCTGCTGCTGCCGGTGCCCCGCGGGCGCTGACGTCAAACCGCAGAGCCGGGATCACGAAAAAGAGGTAGGAAAATGGCAGGTACTGTCAAAAGAGAAAGCAAAAAAGACAGAGCAAAGAAGACCGCGATCCGCGTACTGTGCATCGTGCTGGCGGTCTCGATGGTACTGGGAATTCTGTACTGGCTGGCGACGTTCATCATTTCCCTGTTCTGACGGGGCGCGTGCGGGGCGGAGGATGCCCGGAGAGTTGACATGATTATATTGGCGGCAAACTGGTTCAGCCGGTTGATGATCTACATAAAAGAGTTCCTCTCGTTCGACAGCTTCTGGGACGTGCTGCGGGCGGTGATCGACGTTGCCATAATCTCCTTCCTGTTCTACCGCATCATCCGCGCGCTGAAAGATTCCCGCGCCTTCCAGCTCATAAAAGGCATTCTGCTTATTCTGATCGTGGCAGGATTGGCGCTGCTGCTCAAGCTGCCCACGGTCTCGTATATCATCAAAGCGTTCATCGGCGTATTGCCCATGCTGCTGGTGGTAATGTTCCAGCCCGAACTGCGGCGCTGGCTGGAGGATATCGGCAACAGCAACATCCGCAGCATCTTCACCAACCCCGGCCGCGCGGCGGACGAGCGCATCGACTCCATGATCAACGAAGTGACCAACGCCGTCACCGCCATGAGCCGCGAACGCGTCGGCGCGCTGGTGGTGTTCGAACGGTCGACCAACCTGGGCGAGATAATCCGCACCGGCACCGTCGTCGACGCCAACGTCTCCACCCAGCTGCTCCGGCTCATATTCGTGCCCAACACGCCGCTGCACGACGGCGCGGTGATCATCCGCGACTGCAAAGTGCATGCCGCGGCGTGCTATCTGCCGCTCTCTTCGAACAATTCGCTGGATCTTGACCTGGGCACGCGCCACCGCGCGGGCATCGGCGTTACCGAGAATACGGACGCGGTCTGCGTGATCGTGTCGGAGGAAACGGGCTTCATTTCATTTGCCTCCGGCGGCGTACTTCAGCGCAACATCTCCCGGGAGAAGCTCGTGCAGCTGCTGAAAGAGGCGCTGCGCTCCAAGGACAACAGATCCGGCCGTAACGGTAAAAACGGCAAGGCCGAAAAAGGCGGCAATTCTCCCGCCCGCGCAAAGTGAGGAGGTGGCAGTGCGATGACCGTTAAAGAGCGCTTTCAGAAATTGACAGCCGGCAAAACGTTTTATCTGGTATTGTCCATCGTGCTGGCCATCGTCGCGTGGCTGGCCGTGATGAGCGTCACGAATCCTGTTGTCACCCGCACCATGGAGGTGCCCATCGAATTTCTGAACGAGAACGCCCCCGCCACGCTGGACCTCAAGGACATGACCGTCACTTATCCCAAGACCGTGACCGTAACGGTGAGCGGGCGCAAGGATACCGTGAACAACCTTAATATTTCCGAAGTCACCGCGTCCTGCGATCTGGATGCCATCACCAAAGCGGGCGAGACCGTGATAAAAGTGACGAAGCCGGTGTGCGAACACCCGGGCGTGAGCGTGGACGATTATTATCCCAAGGCGATCACGTTCAATTACGACAAGACCGCCAAAAAGAATCTCGAGGTACACCTCGATTACGGCACGGAACTGCTCAAGGACGGCTACGAATTCATTTCGGTAACGTCGTCGCTGTCCAGTATTCCGGTGGCCGGCATGGCGTCGCTGCTGGATAACTGCGATTATGTATCGGTGGATCTCAGCGACAGCATCGAGAAAGGTACGCTGGATTCGGACCGCAGCGCCGCGTTCCTGGTGAAATACATTTCCACCAGCGGCGAAAACATTTCGCAGTCATTCCCGGAGGAAAGGATCACCGTCACCGTTGACATACAGGTGGGGAAACGCGTGCCTTTCGCATACTCCGTGGTCGGAGAGCCTGCGCGGGACAATTTCTACAACGGCGTGCGTACTTCCGCGGATGCCGTGCTGCTGCACGCGGGCAAGCTGCAGAGCAGCAAAGAAGCGCTGCGGAATATGTCGCTGCTGGATCTGGGCGAACTGGATATTTCCGGTGCTTCCGCCGACGTGGTCAAAACGATACTGCTCTCGGACATTCTTCCCGCGGG
>CACZOW010000033.1 GCA_902782885.1 uncultured Ruminococcus sp.
ATGCGGCCGTTTTTGGCGATGCTGCTCTTTGCCCGCGCGTATGCGGCGGCAAGTTCCGCTTTGGCTGCGTTGTCCGCGTTCGAAGCGGCGGCCTGCTCCAGCCGGAACAGCGCGCAGCCCATTTCGGCGTAAGCTTCCGCTTTAGCCAGCCAGCTGTCGATCTCGCCGATCAGTTCGGGAGAGCCTTTTTCGCGCAGTTCGGCCAGCTGCGCCTTAAGCGTATCGAAGGCTGCCAGCATCGCGTCAATATCCGCCGCGCTGCTCTCGCCCTTGCGGTACTTCCGCAGTTCATCCG
This sequence comes from uncultured Ruminococcus sp., assembly GCA_902782885.1. Taxonomy (GTDB): domain Bacteria; phylum Bacillota; class Clostridia; order UBA1212; family UBA1255; genus UBA1255. The sequence goes on from CACZOW010000033.1 coordinate 296, forward strand.
AGACGGGGAATTCCGAGCGGTTGCCGTTGATAACAGACGCGCGCTGCAGGTCGATGAACGCCCGGTACGCGCTGCCGCAGGCGGGTTCCAGCAGGTGCGCCGCGGCGGTGATCGACCGCTCCGCGTCGTAGTCCGCGTTGTTCCAGAGGAAGTCCGCAATCGTGAACAGCGGCGTCAGCGACGCGTACCCCTGGTTCATCGGATTGGCGGTCAGCCCCGAAACATAATTGCCCAGTTTTTTGTCCAGCCCGGCGCAGGGGGCCAGGAACAGATTGTCCGCCATTGTGTCGTTGACCGGGTAGTTCCACCAGATGAACACGTTCTGGCCGAGTTTTTCGTTTATACCGGTCAGACTCGGGCCCGTTATGGTGGCAGGGATAACGCCGGCGCCGGTCCACATCAGCATGATCTTTTCGTTCAGCAGCGGCGCGAACCGGTCCGTGTAGTCCGTGAGCATGGCGGTGCAGAACTCCGGCGTGATGGCGATCAGATCCGCGGCACCTTCGTGGGTCTCAATGAATTTGGTCTGAAAATCGTTCAGCAGTTTTGCGTGTCCGGCGGCGTCGCGGGAGTCAATATCGTCCAGCAGCAGCGCGAAATGCCTTACCCCCAGGCCGTACATCGACTCGCATTTCTCGCACAGCGCCTGAAAGTCTTTGTCGTAGCCGCTGCCCAGTTTGATATCCAGGCCGGGGGAGAGGGCGTATACGAAATTGACGTTGTTGGCAATGGCGGTATCGATCAGTTCCTGCATTTTTTCCAGCTCTTTGCCGGTGTACATCCGGCGCCACTGCGCGCGGTGCTTGGCGTCGTCTTTTGGCGCGTAAATGTAGGTGTTGAGCTTGTATTTGCCCATGAAGCGGAACAGATCCAGCCGGAATTCGTGGGTCCAGGCAACGCCGTAGAAGCCTTCGATCACGCCGCGGAACGGTACGTCGGGAGCGTCGCTGATATTGGCGCAGGTCAATTTATCGCCTTTGTGCAACTGGCGCAGGGTGGCAACGGCGGCCAGTCCTCCGGCGGTGCTGCCCGCCCGGATCCGGACGCCGTCGCCGGTCACTTCCAGCTTGTACTCTTCCGCGCCGAGGCTCGCGTCTTCCGCGATCTCCAGGGGCGTGCCGTCTGTCCCCGTTTTAAATCCTGCGGCGGCGAGGGCGGCCTCGTAGCGGGCGCGGGAGCTGTCGGCAACGCCGCTGAACTTTGCCGCCAGCGTGTCCGCGTCCACGGTCTCGTTCTTTATTTCCTCGGTTTTCGGGCGCGGATAGATGCGGAGCACGCCGTTTTCGTCGACGTAGCCTTCGCCGTCGGCGGCGCCGCCGGGCGCAGGCGTGTTGTCCGCGGGCGCCGTGCCGGCCGGTTTGTCCGGGCCGCCGTTTTTATTGCAGCCGTACGCCGCGCCTGCCGCGAGCAATATTGCCAGCGCCAGTGCCGCCAGCCGGAGCGCAAAATTTCTGAGGAAGTTCGTTCTGTTGGAATCCATTATAATTTACCGCCTTTCGCCGGTGACTGCCGCATGCCGCCGTCATCTGTAATAGTCGTATATGGTCTGGTACATCGTGTAGACGTTTTCCACGGGGCTGTTGTCCTGGATCGCGTGCGTGGGCGCGAAATGGTAGCCGCCGTAGGGCTTCATCATGTCAAGTATCTCCGTGCAGTTGCGCCGCACGTCTTCCGGCGTTCCGTACGCCAGCGGTCCGGCGGTGGAAATGCAGCCCCTGAGATTAAGCCTCCCGCCGAAGTGGTCGAGCAGGTAGCGGGGGCTCATGTTGGCCGCTTCCGGCTGCAATGTGTCAACGCCCCTGACCCCGATCTCGATGAAATCTTCGTACGCCCAGGACGACGACCCGCACGTGTGCACCATTACAGGCAGGCCGTACGCTCCGGCCAGATCGGTGAACGCCTTGTGGATCGGTTTGATGGTCTTCCGGTACAGCTCGAGGCTTATCATCGGCGCGATCTGTGTGCCCAGATCTTCTCCCAGCCAGATGAAATCGATCTCGCCTTTGCAGGCTTCCAGCGTGCGCTCCATCACTTCCAGCGAGGCCCGGGCTCTGCGCCGCATGAGGTTCATCGGCGCTTCGTCTTCCATGATCAGGTGGCAAAGCGTATCTTCCATGCCCATGATTCGCCCGTTGGAATTGATGACGTCGGGCACGCCGGGGTCGCCCAGGTGGAGGGCGTATTTGCCGCCGTAGGAGCGGGCAATCGCCGCCGCGGCCTCATAGTCGAAATCGTCCGGCGAGGGCACGGGATAGTTGTCAAAATCCTCGTCCGGCGCGTCTTTGAGCGGGAAATCGCAGAAGTCCCAGTACCCGCCGGTCTTGTGCGCGACCCAGCGCATTATGAATCCTTCCAGCGGGTCCCGCTGCCGCCCGGGGGGCGCGGTGAACAATTGCGGCCCTTTGTACGGCGCACATATCCGCCGGTAGTCAACGCCCAGCAGCTCCAGGAAGCTCTCGTGGCTTTGGTTTTCCATGCCGAGCGCTTCTTTCAGCCGGCGGTCAATACCCCCGTTAGCGTCGTACCCGATCGGCGCCCGGTCCGTTTTTTCAAACTCGAACGCCGCTCTTACGCGCTGCCTTCCGGTCATTGTTTCGTGCATCTTGGTCAGTTCCATAGTGTACGCTCCGCGGTGTTTTTGCTTTGTTTTATTATACTATATTACGGAAAATTGCGCAATTGCCGGAGTAAATGTCGCTTGAGGGCCGGGGTAAATGAGCGGGCGCCTTTTCAACTTTACGGCTCTGTCTTTGCGGGAAAAGAGGTATTGAAACCGTGGGGAGAAAAAAATATAATTGACCGTGAATATTGCCCGGGAGGAAATTGTCAGTATAAGTGAGGGCAGGCCGGGAGAGCCGGCGGGCCCGTTCAGGAACGGAGAGGTCGATGACAGACAGGGAGATCGTTAAGTTGCTGCAGGAGCGCGATGAAGGCGCCGTCGGTGAGCTGTCGAACAAGTACGGGAAACAGCTGCGCGGTATTGCCCTCGGCGTGCTGCGCAATGAGGCGGACGCGGAGGAGTGTCTGAACGACGCGTATTTGAAGGTCTGGAACGCGATACCGCCCGCGGAGCCCGAAGATCTGGGGGCGTACGTGTCCGCGATCGTCCGCAACACCGCCATCAACATGTATCACTCCGCGCGGCGGCAGAAGGATATCCCTGTTGACCGCACCGTATCCCTGGAGGACGCGGACAACGCGGCGGGTGCCGCCGTTGACAGCGTAAAAGCGCAGGCCGCGCTGAGCGAACTCACTGAGGCAATGGCGAGGTACATTCGCACGCTGCCGGAACGCGATCAGAAGATCTTCGTGGCCCGGTACCGGTTCGAAGCTCCGGTCTCACTCATATCGCGCAGACTCGGCATTCCCGCCGGCACGGTGATGTCGTCGCTTCACCGCCTGCGCAAAGGATTGAAATCGTTCTTGAAGGAAGAGGGTATCGAGGTATGAACAAACGCATGATCACGAAGGCGGCAATGGAATTGCCGGAAGATATCATTTCAGTCTGCCCGGAGTTTGCCGCGGATGGCGGCGTGACCCGGACCGCGGGCAAAGTTGAGCGGCGCGCCGTGCGGGGCAGCCGCAATCTGTTTAAGGGGATCGTATTGCCGGTCGTGCTGCTGGCCGCGGGATTGACCGCAGCAGTCGTTACGGCGGCGGTACTGAAAAACGGCAAAAACAGGCAGGCCGGGCAAAGCGAATTGCCGGCGGAAGAGAAACCGGATACGATAGCGGCGGCCGCTACCGAACCGCCGAAGCAGGACGTCCCGCGCGATGTTTCGTATGTTCCCGACTACTACACGGACAATACGCTCCACGTGGATGAGTTTATCGAATTGCTGAGGCGCGACGGTTATCACAGAGGCGACACGATCGACAGGAACTTTAATACGGACAACATCGAAAAATGCCGCAATGTTACGCCTCCCGGCATGGCGAAGGAGAACCCGGACCTGGAAATGTTTTATGTTTCCGGCTCCGGCGCTTTCTTCCTGAAGTACCGGAACGAACTGTACCGTTTCGACACCTTCGGCGGTCAATATTTGAAAATGTGCTATTGGGATCACGACGGCAACGGTACGCCTGACCTGGTCGCGCAATACACCGGCGGCTCCGGTATCCCTTACATGGGGCTTACGGTGATCGACCTGACTACAATGACGCCCAAAGGTGTGATTTCCCGTATGCTCCTTGAAGAAGAGCCTTTCGAATTTGCGTTTGACGGGGAAAATGCGTATGTTGACCAAAAGCTGCTCACTTATTCCGACGGCAAGTTTTTGCTGGACGGGGAAGAGATACCGCTTTTTTGGTTTTCTGAAAAAAGGTGAAACTTGGCTGATTTTTGAGAAACGGGCGCCTTCTCTTGAGTTCTGGCTGCTTCTGAATCGAGGTCAACATGGGCCGCGGAGGGTCAATTTGGCTATCCGAGGCTCTTTTGC
>CACZOW010000034.1 GCA_902782885.1 uncultured Ruminococcus sp.
CAGCAGCAAAAGTACAGATCCGACAGCGACAGTCCGCCCGGTCGGGACACCTGCCGCGACACCTTTGGAGACTGCTCTCGCGACACCTTTGGAGACAGCTCTCGCAACATCCGTTCCCACCATTACATCCGTCCCGACGCAGTTGCCGGCAACCGTGCCGTTCACTGGACATGACCTGACGCCAACACCGCCGCTCCAAACTCCGACACCCACTCCAAAGCCGCCGCTCCAAACCCCGACACCCACTCCAAAGCCGACGACCGCACCGACGCCCACGCCTACTCCCGCGCCCACACCGGCGCCGGTATTAGTCATATACCCCGGCCTCCCGGAGCTGCTTATTACAGAAGTGCTGCCTTCAAACGACAAATACCCCGCTCCCGACGGCGAATGCTACGATTTTGTCGAAATTTACAACAACTCCACGCAGCCGGTCGAACTCGGTAACTACTATCTCTCCGACAAGGAAGACGACCCGCACCGGTTCACGCTGCCCGGAGTCACGCTGGAAGCAGGGCGTTTTTTGGTAATATACTGCACCGGAAACGCCGCCGCTGATCCTGATCCCGAACATACCTCCGCCCCTGACGCCGGCGCGGGCAAACCGTTTTACGAAGCCCCGTTCAAGATCGACGCCGACGGCGAAACGGTATATCTGAGCGACCGGGAAAATATCGTTGACCGCGTCGCCGTGCCCGGAAACCTTAAAAAGAACGAGAGCTACGCGCGCGGAGCGGACGGATTTGTGTTGACCGCCGCCGTAACTCCGGGCGCGCAGAACGCTCCGGGATACACGGTCGAACTCGCGGCGCCGGAAGCCGACGTTGCCTCCGGAGCATTCAGAGAACCGTTCCGGCTCAGTCTGCGCGGCGAAGGGACTGTATTCTACACGACGGACGGCACTGCACCGGACGAAAAAGCGAACAGATACACCGCGCCGATCGTTGTCGACGGGATCACTTCGATACGCGCGATATGCGTTGACGGCACAAAGCGAAGCGAAGAAGCGTCATTTTTCTACCTCGTCGGCATAGAGCACACGCTCCCGGTGGTAAACGTTGCCATCCGGCAGGACTATCTCACCGGTCCGGAAGGCGTGCTGAACCATGTCGAGCCCGAATACGAGCACGTGTCGCAGGTGACAATGATCGAAAACGGTTCCGTCGTCTTTTCCGCGCCGTGCGGGTTCAAGCTCCACGGCAATGACAGCAAACTGGGCCAAAAGCAGAACTTCCAGCTCCGGTTCCGCGCCGAATACGGACTTTCCAAACTCAAATGCGAGGGGCTGTTCGCCGACCGGGAGGCAGACGAGTTCAATTCGCTCCTGCTGAAAGGCGGCAGCGAGGATTACATATTCTGCGGTTTCCGCGACGAGCTCTGCACGACGCTCGTTGACGGCGTCACTCACCTGGATGTGCTCGCGTGCCGCCCGGTCATCCTGTATCTGAACGGTCAATACCACGGCATCTACTTCCTGCGCGAAAGATATGACGCATTCCGCTTCGCTCAGGAGCTCGGAGGCGTTTCAAAGGATTCGGTCAACATCCTCCGCGCATTCGGATTTATTGACGAAGGCAGCAACGAAGCCTATTACGCGCTGCTGTCGTACTGCCGTTCGCACGATATGACGACCGCCGAAGCACTCGCGTACGTGTCCGAAAAGATCGATATCTACAGCCTGATCGACTGGTGCGTCTGCCGCTCGTACACCGGCGACGGCGACATAACGAACGTACGCTTCTACATGTCCGAGGAAGCCGACGGGAAATGGCGGTGGTGCTATTTCGACCTCGACTGGGCATTCTGGCACTACCGGACGGACGCGATCGACATGATCGTGGAGCGCGGCCCGAACAGCACGCTGCTGAAGGCATTGATGCGCAATCCGGAATTCAGAGATATGTTCATACGGCGCTACGCGGAATTGATGGGCACGATCCTGAACGAAGCGGCAGTGCTGGAGAGGATCGACCGGTTCGTGTCGATAATGGAACCGGAGATCGCGCAGAATCAGGAACGGTACGGCCTGACCGTCGAAAGCTGGTACAGCCGGCTTGAAGAGCTGCGGGATTATTTGCGCGGCGGCAAGCGTGATCTCGCCGTTTTGATTAATATCAAAAATTATTTCGATCTGTCCGGCGAGCAGATGGCCGAATATTTTGGAGCTCTGGGGTACGATCTGTCAGTGCTCGAAGATATGCCCGAGGTAACGTTCCCGCCGATATTGGCGCAATAAACACGCAAATAAAAAAGCCGCGCATCTGCTGCACGGCTCTTTGTCTTGGGCACGTTCCCGTACCCGGAAGCCAATGGTGAGAATCGAACTCACGACCTATTCATTACGAGTGAATTGCTCTACCCCTGAGCCACATTGGCGATTACGCTTCGCGCCTCTTTCACAGCGGCGCGGAGCGTATTGTACCACAAGCGTAGCGCATTGTCCAGTACTTTTTTTAATCGACTATAGCATACATGTATAGCCTGATCGTGCCTGATCGTCAACACACCTTCACGTTTTAATATAAACTTGAACTCTTCACCATCGCGCATAAACTGGATCCGAGTGCCGCTTTCAGAATAATCGGCAAAATATCGCAGAGAATGACCCTGAGAAATAAATGAAGCATCCTCATCAGACGGATAAATGGTAATATAATGTCCGTCCGCGTCCTCAAAACTGCCGTCGAGTTCATATCTGCCGTTAAACTGTAATCCGGCCTGAAAGTCGGTCTTGCTTTGGTTTAAATAGCCAACTGTATAAGTTCCGTCTCTGCGGAATATGATCTTACAAGCGGCGTAATAACCGTTCCCCGTATCCAGATAAACATTTGTCGGGAAGCTGCGGTTTCTCGTCTTGTCCGGATCTAACAGTGTAATAGTATCATTTCCGGAGGTCAGCACCAGTGCGCCGTCCTCGATACGACCCGTCCAGCTGCGTCCCTCGGGATCGTTCCAGTCGGGAAACATGACGGTATTGGTATTCTCATCCCATTCATACCATTCTCCTTTCCGGGTCCCGGTGTCAATGAATGAAACTGACATATAACGGTTTCCACCAAAAACTATTGATAAGTTGTCCGCCTCGTAATACCATGGAATATTACGAAAATCCATAGCGCGCTGATCGTTCTGATCGTATCCGTACTTCCAGAAAGGTGTCAGCGCGTATTCTGCTTTAGTAAAAGTCACAGGGTAGTCCGGATCATCTTCCGCGGTGATCGTAACCGCAGATCCGCTGCATGAAATAGTAAACCGCGTTACAGTCTGATTGTCATCCGGATACCACAATAACACGTCGTCCTCTATACTGTAAGTGCCGGAGTACTTAAAATCATACTTCAAAGGATCCTCATTATTGAGCAAATAATAATAGTATTTTTGGTTTTCGCAGAACTGAATGGCGGCAGAAAAAGTATCTTTGACCCAGAGCCCGTAGTATTTGGAGTACGGATCGCTATTGTCCGTTTCTCCGGAGCGGTTGCCGTTTTTAGTGCGGTTATTGACCATGACACAAATGCCGATGACCAACCCCGCGCAAAGCAGGAACGATGCCGTGAGCGTTATCCACCGGACCCACGCGGAACCGGACCGCGCGGTTTTTGTACGCTTCTGTCCGGCAGGCGCGGCGGAGTTGTCCAGCAGTTCTCTGTCAACATTCGCCATAGCGTTGAACATTTTCATTCCGTTCATGATGCACGCTCCTTAATAAACTTTCTGAACTTTGCCCGCGTTTTTGAAAGAACGCTGCGGACATAGTTCTCTCTTTTTCCGAAAGCGGCAGAGATGTCCGCGGGCGTCTCCAGAAAGTAATACCGCCGGATGAAAAGTCTGGCTTCGTTCTCGCCGATGCCCCTAAGAAAGCTCTCGATCGCAGCCGTCAATTCGGCATCCCCGACAGTCACGCCGTCTGGTATACAGTCGGCAAGTTCTTCAAACACCAGATCATTCTTGTCGACAATTGCATCCGGTGACACTTCCAGCACCTGCGCGAGCCTTTCGATCATATCATAATCCGGCCGGCGGGTCCCGTTTTCCCATTTGGAAACGAGTTCCCGGGAAACATACATCAGATCGGCAAATGCCTGCTGCGTCAGGCCTCGTGATGTTCTAAGTTCGGTGATCGTGCTCCCGAGGTTCACGGGCAAACTCTCCTCTCTGCGGTTCCGGTGATATTATAATCGAGATCCGCATCCGGCGAAGGTACAAAACGCACCCGCGCCTCATGACAAAAGGGCCGTGAACCGACCCGGAGCAGCGCTCCGCTTTTCACGACCCCGTCTTGCGTCATTGACCATGGTCCGTCAGGACCGCGGCAAATTATTTTTTCTTCTTTTGGGAAGCGCCAATTACTATAGCAGCGATCGCGGTAACCAGTACCACACCGCCGATGATCACCGGTATGAGCCACTTGTTGTCCTTCTTGTCAGTCTCGTTGGACTTATTGCCCTCTTCCGTGGGTTTCGGCGCATCAGTAGGCTTCGGCGCATCGGTAGGTTTCGGGGCTTCCGTCGGGGCCTCGGTGGGAGCTTCAGTCGGTGCGGCAGTGGGCGCTGCCGTTGGCGGGACTGCGGTGGCTTCGCCGGGATCGACTTCGGGGCCGGGACCCTCGTCATAGTAGACCGTCAGCGAGATGCCTTCTTTGCCG
>CACZOW010000035.1 GCA_902782885.1 uncultured Ruminococcus sp.
GCGGGAGACCCGCGAAGCGCATAAGGAAATAATGGGGAGACTGCCCCTGGCGGAGCTCACCACCGAAGGCTTCGGCGCGGACGCGGACCTGCTTACGCTGTTCAACCGGCCAGAATGGAAAGAACTCGCATCCTCGTGCCTGGGCTGCGGCACCTGCACGTACGTGTGCCCCACCTGCCAGTGCTACGACATCCGGGAGTACAACACGGGCAAGGAGATCCGCCGATTCCGCGTGTGGGATTCGTGCATGTACTCCGACTTCACCATGATGGCGGCAGGCACGCCCCGCCCGGATCAGATGCAGCGTTTCCGCCAGCGCTTCATGCACAAGCTGAAGTACTACCCGGACAATTACGGCGGCGCGTTCTCGTGCGTCGGCTGCGGCCGCTGCCTGCAGAAGTGCCCGATCTCCATGAATATCGTTAAAGTTATGAAAAAACTGGGAGGCGCGAAGTAATATGAGTGAAAACCTTACCGGGACCTGTTCCGGAAACTGCGTGCCCGGAATGAAAAAAGACACGCTCACGCCGCGGCTGGCGGTGGTGACGCAGATACGCACCGAGACGCCCGACGTCAAAACTTTCCGCGTGGAGAGCGCGGACGGCGCGCCGCTGTTCGACCATATGCCCGGTCAATGCGCGATGCTCACGCTGCCCGGCGCGGGGGAGGCAATGTTCTCCATCACCTCGTCGCCCACGGTCACCGGATATAAAGAATTCAGCATAAAACGCTGCGGCCGTCTGACCGACGCGCTGCACGCCATGGAGCCCGGCCAGCAGATCGGCATCCGCGGCCCGTACGGCAAACAGTTCCCCGTGGACACGGAATTCCGCGGCAGAAATCTGCTGTTTATTGCCGGCGGCATCGGCCTGGCGCCGCTGCACTCGGTGATCGAGTACGCGCGGGCGCACCGGGACGATTACGGGCACATCGACGTGCTGTACGGCTCCCGCAGCGCCGCGGACCTGGTGGACCTCGAGCAGATCCGGACGGAGTGGATGAATGAGAAGGATATGAACGTGTATCTGACCATTGACCGCCCGCAGGACGGCTGGGAAGGCCACGTGGGATTTGTCCCCGCGTACCTGAAAGAACTGGCGTTCAAACCCGACTGCACCGCCATCATCTGCGGTCCCCCGATAATGATCAAATTTGTGCTCCAGGCGCTGATCGAGATGGGATTCGACAAGACGCAGGTGTACACCACGCTGGAGCTCAAGATGAAATGCGGCGTAGGCAAATGCGGCCGCTGCAACATAGGATCCAAATTCGTATGCAAAGACGGACCGGTATTCCGGTGCGACGAGATAGACGAGCTGCCGAACGAGTATTGACCGATCAGGAGGAAACGACGACATGGAAGAAATGGTAAACATATATTTTGCCGGCAAACTGTACACCGTGCCCGCGGGCATGACCATCATGAACGCGCTGGAGTACGCCGGGTACAAACACATCCGGGGCTGCGGCTGCCGCGCGGGTTTCTGCGGCGCCTGCGCCACGATCTACCGCATCAAAGGGGAGCCGGAACTGAAATTCTGTCTGGCGTGCCAGACCAGAGTGCAGGAGGGAATGTATATTGCCAGCCTGCCCTTCTTCCCCACGCAGAAGCAGACTTACGACATCGGGAAAGTGAAACCGGATCAGACCATCATGATGGAGCTTTATCCCGAGATATACAGCTGCATCGGCTGCAACGCCTGCACCAAAGCCTGTCCGCAGGGCCTGCCGGTCATGCAGTACATTGCCTACGCGCAGCGCGGCGAGTATGAGAAGTGCGCCGAGGCGTCCTTCGACTGCATTGCCTGCGGCATGTGTTCGGCGCGCTGCCCCGCGGGGATAACGCACCCGATGGTGTCGCTGCTGGCGCGGCGGCTGAACGGCAAGTATATTGCCCCCCGGAGCGAGCACGTGGACAACCGCGTCCAGGAGATCCTTAACGGCGACTACGACGCGCTCATCAAAGAACTGGCGGACAAGCCCGAAGCCGAGCTCCGCGAAATGTACGACCACAGAGAGATCGAGAAATAAGGGAGGAACGGCAACATGGCATTTGAAATAAAGGAACTTCCCGGCGTATTCACCGCCGAAATGCTGGAATCCATCAAAAAAGTGGAGGCGACCCGTCCGTCCCGTATCGGCGCGGAGCTTCGGCGCATGAGCGCGGAAGAGAAGGAAAAAGTACTGCGGGACTTCCACCCCGACTACCGTGAAGACGGCTTTTCCGTACTGGCGGCCGGTCCCAACAAAGGTGAGAAAGTGCCTTCGGAACTGGCGGATCTGCTGGAAGGCCGCAGCCGCGTGCTGGGCGTCGAGATCGACCTGCAGCACCCGGATTACGACACCGACGTGCTGATCATCGGCGGCGGCGGCGCGGGCGCTTCGGCGGCGATCGAATCCTCCCAGGCGGGCGCGCGGACAATGATCGTCACCAAACTCCGCCTCGGCGACGCCAACACCATGATGGCGGAAGGCGGCATCCAGGCGGCGGACAAACCCAACGACTCTCCGCTCATCCACTATCTGGACGCCCTCGGCGGCGGCCACTTCACCAACAAGCCCGAACTGCTCAAGAAGTTGGTCATGGAGGCGCCGGAAGCCATTCAGTGGCTGAACGGCCTGGGCGTCATGTTCGACAAGGACAAGGACGGCACGATGATCACCACTCACGGCGGCGGCACGTCCCGGAAACGCATGCACGCCTGCGCGGACTACTCCGGCGCGGAGATCATGCGCGTGCTGCGGGACGAGGTGCTGAACCGGGGGATAGAGGTCGTTGACTTCACCGCCGCCATCGAGCTCGTCCTTGACGACCGGGGCCAATGCGCCGGCGCCGTGCTCCGCAACATGGAGACCGGCGAACTGAGAGTGGCGCGGGCGAAGGCGGTAATCATTGCCACCGGCGGCGCGGGCAGACTGCATTACCAGGGCTTCCCGACGTCAAACCACTACGGCGCCACGGCAGACGGCCTGATCCTGGGCTACCGCGCGGGCGCGAAGCTGCTGTACGCGGACACGATACAGTACCATCCTACCGGCGTTGCCTACCCGGCGCAGATGCTGGGCGCGCTGGTCACCGAAAAAGTGCGGTCCTGCGGGGCGCAGCTGGTCAACGTTGACGGCGTGGCCTTCATGAACCCCCTGGAGACCCGCGACGTTACGGCGGCCTCCATCATCCGCGAATGCAAAGAGCGCGGCAAAGGCGTCCCCACACCCATCGGCTCTGCGATCTGGCTGGACACGCCCATGATCGACGAGATCGGCGGCAAAGGCACCATCGAAAAACGCATCCCCGGCATGCTGCGCATGTACTCGAAATTCGGTATGGATATGCGCAAAACGCCCATTCTGATCTATCCTACGCTGCACTACCAGAACGGTGGTCTCGACGTGAGCGCGGACAGTATGACCGGCATCCCCGGCCTGTTCGTGGCGGGCGAGGCTGCCGGCGGTGTGCACGGGCGCAACCGGCTCATGGGCAACTCCCTGCTGGACGTTATCGTATTCGGCCGCAACGCGGGCAAATACGCCGCGGCGTACATTCCCGGCGTCCGGCTCGGCGCGCCTACGCTCTCCCATGTAGAGAAGTATGACGCGGAGCTCAAAGCGGCCGGCGTGGTATCCAAAGTGGAATCCCCGCTGCTGCTGCCGTCGTACACCCACGGCAATCCCAAATTTGCCGGCACTGTGAAATGGGGGCATCCTGACTTATGAGTCTGTTCGGAGGAGTCGTTTCGGTCACCGGCATCGGGTTCCTGATGCTGTGCGTACTGGCTGTGGCGGCCGTAGGCTACGCGCTGGGGCGGATCACGATCAAAGGCGTATCGCTGGGCACGGCGGGGGTGTTTATCGTTGCCCTCGTGTTCGGCGCGCTGTTTTATAAGTATATTGACGTCCAGCTGCTGTCGAAAGTGACGGTGGAGGCCGGAGGGGAGAGCGTGGCCAAAAGCGTGAGCTACGCGGGCAATGCCCTCAAGATCGTGGAGAACCTCGGTCTGATCCTGTTCGTGACCGCCGTGGGCTTCATTGCCGGCCCCAACTTTTTCAAGAATCTGAAGAAGAATTTCAAATCATACATTCTGCTGGGCGTTGTCATCGTGCTGGCGGGGGCGCTCACCTGCGTGGGCTGCTTCTTTATCGGGCGCGGCGCCGAGTCGGATCCCAAAGAGTTCGTGGCAATGCTGGTGGGCATCCTGTCCGGATCGCTGACCAGCACGCCCGCGTTTTCCGCGGCGAAGGCAACGGTGCTGCCGGAGTATGAGAGTGCGGTCACCGTGGGCCACGGAATCGCGTACCTGTTCGGCGTCATCGGCGTGGTGCTGTTCGTGCAGCTCATTCCCAAGCTGTCAAAGGCTGACATGGAGCACGAACGTTCGCTGCTGCACGGCGCCGGAACTGACGGCGAGGCCGCGGAAGGCAATAAAGCGCCGGAAAAACTGTTCTCGCTGGACAAATTCGGCATCGGCATGTTCGCGCTGGCGGCCGCGCTGGGCGTTATTATCGGGGCGATCAAAATCCCGCTCTCCGGCAAAGGCCTTTCGGGGACAACGTTCTCGCTCACGACCACCGGCGGCGCGCTGATCGTGTCGCTGCTGTTCGGGCACTTCCGCCGCATCGGCAGACTGAACATCACTCCGGACAAAAAAACGCTGGAAGTGTTCCGCGAGACCGGACTGATGCTGTTCCTGATCGGCGCCGGCATAGCGGGCGGCGCTAAGTTTGTCGAGTATTTCAAAGCGGTGTACTTCCTGTACGGCGTAGCAATGACGGTCATCCCGATGATCATCGGGTTCGTGTTTGCCAAATTCGTGCTGAAACTGAGCCTGCTCAACAACCTCGGGTCGATCACCGGCGGCATGACGTCGACGCCCGCGCTGGGCACGCTGATCAACGTGGCGGGGACGGATGACGTTGCCAGCGCGTATGCGGCAACGTATCCCATTGCCCTCATCGCGGTGGTGCTGGCGTCGCAGTTCCTGATACTGCTGCTGTGAGCGGCGGGCGCGCTACTGATGCGTTTTGTCACTTGTTAACGAAAAAAGCATACGATATAATGAGTCCGGCAAAGGCAATTGCCGGACTTTTATTTGTAAGATTGCAGGGACGGAGGACCGGATGGACACGGGGAGCAGGATCGCCGCACTGCGCGGGCAGGCGGGATTGACGCAGGAACAGCTGGCAGAGCGGCTGTTCGTATCGCGCGAACTGATATCGAAGTGGGAGCACGGCGTGCGCCGTCCGGATCATCGCGAGGCGGCGGAACTCGCGCGCGTGCTGGGCGTCGGCATCTCCGAGATCATTGACGAGACCGAACTTATAAAAGAAGAACTTGCCGAATGTATCCCGGAAGATTCCGGACCCGACGGGCAGGATATTGCCGGCATGCTGAATCTGTTTCTGCCGAAGCTCCGGCCAAAGGCGCGCGGCATGTTTGTCCGGCGCTACCACTTTCACGATACGCCCCGCGAGATCGGCGAATTGTTCGGCGCCGGAGAGGCGTACGTGCGTACGGTGCTGTCGCGGGCGCGGCGCAAACTTAAGAAGTATCTGAAGGAGCATGTGGAAAAATGAGTACGGAAGAATTATTCGACGCGTTTGAGCACATAGACGGAGAGTTTCTGAACGTGCCTTCCGCCCGCGGCAGTTTCCGCAGGAGCGGCGGCAAAAAAGACGCGGGCTCGCGGCGCAATCTGCTTCCGTTATTGCTCACGGCCGTACTGCTGGTGGCGGGGATCGTCTCCGGAGCGCTGATCGCGCGGTCGATACGCGGCAGGAACGAGCACGGGCTCTCGCCGGACGTGCAAACGGATAACAACGGTACCTCAACTGCCGCTACGCCGACTGCTTATGCCACGCTGCCGGTGGTCACGCCCGCGCCGGCAATCCGGATCGACGCGGAAGGCTGGCCCCGCGAGCTCCCCGCCGGCGAGGAAGAACTGAAGCAGCTGGAGGCCAAATGTTTTGACCTGCTGGCGGATAATTATCCGGAGCTGCGTTCGTTTGATCCGGCGCAGATGAAGCTCAGCTCCCACGGCCTCTCCGGGGGGTGGACGGTCTATCTCACGGTCAGCGCCGGCGGGTACAGTATAATCAGCTATGGAGTGGATCATTACCGGGATGAGATCAAGCTCGATAAGAACACTCAGTTTCCGGATGACCTTATCTCTATCCTGCAGAGCCTGCCGGAAGACACGATGCGGGAGTACGAGGCAAAGCTCGAGTCGATCGTCCGGGCGCAGATCGTACCCGGAAAACTCAAAGAACCGGACGACCTCCGTTCTGAAATACACTGTTACTGGACGTATAACGCCGGCCCGTATCTGGAGTGCGAAAGCATCATCTATACCGTTGACCCCGACTCGACGGAATTCGGCTGCGGCGGGCACGCGCACATATTCGGCAGCGTAAAGATCGCGGAAGCGGCGGACTGGTGTTCACAATACGAGAACGGCCCCGCGCTGACAATGATGCAATATACCTGGGACGGCTGGGGCATCAGCGTAAAAACGGTCAACAAATGCGCTGCGACCGACATGATCGTCCAACTGCTCGGCCAATTAGAGGAGACCGGAGAGCTCGCGGAAGCGCTGTCGAAAAAGGAACTCGATCTGTCCGGCCTTGCCGGCAAGCAGGCGGAATTGCCCGCACCGTACGGCACTATGTGGTTCGAATGCGACGGAAAGATATACCGGTTTGATCCGGACATGAAACAGCTCTGCCGCGTCGAAACGTATCTGGGCAGGGGCCGCGTGCTGGCGTGCACGGAAGATCTCCGGAAGCTGATCGCGAACACCTGGCATTATTATCCGTACGATTTCTATGAAGGCACGTACAACAATAAGACCGGCGAGCTGACGGTCAGCGAGGTGTTCAGTGCGGAAACGACGGTGCACGTCACGGTCAAAAAGATCGAACTGTCGGAAAAAGACGATCCCTCCGGACACTATGACAAGATCACCCTGGAGCTGGTATCGGACAAAGATCAGTATCTGGCTGTCGACCTGCACAGCGAGCAGAGCGATCACAATTTTGCCGTCGGCAGCTCCCAAAAACTCACTTTCACCGCCGGGGAGTCCCGCACGCTCGAAATGGGTTTCGGCGGCTGGAGGAACGTCCCGTTCTGGATCACCGTCACCGCGGACAACACGCGCGTCCGCATTCGTATAGTGCCTTGATTTACGACGGAGAATAGTATAAAATAATAAAGCACCGGCAATTGAACGGAGCCGGTGCTTTTTTGCGGATTGACGGAGAGGCGCGATCGCTTCCGCACCGCGAAAAATCAGACAAATCGGAGGAACACGAATGAGATCAGTTGACGTCGCGCGCGTTACGGACGCGGTGCGGGAAATGTGCATAGAAGTGAATCATAAATTGTCCCCGGACATGGCCGGAAAATTTTCCGAAGCCCGGGAGCGCGAAGAGTCGCCGCTGGGCAAACAGATCCTCGGCCAGCTCATTAAAAACATGGAGATCGCGCAGGCTGAAATGATCCCCATCTGCCAGGACACCGGCATGGCCGTTGTGTTCGTTGAAGTCGGGCAGGACGTGCATTTCGAGGGCGGCAATATCGAAGACGCGATAAACGAAGGCGTGCGCCGCGGGTATACCGAGGGGTATCTGAGAAAATCCGTTGTCCGCGATCCGCTGGAGCGCGTCAACACCGGCGACAACACCCCGGCGGTCATCCATTATTCCATCGTCCCCGGCGAGCAGGTGAAGCTCACGCTGGCGCCGAAGGGCTTCGGCAGCGAGAACATGAGCCGCGTGTTCATGCTCAAACCCGCGCAGGGCATCGAGGGCGTGAAGGAAGCGGTATTGACCGCGGTGGCGGACGCGGGCCCCAACGCCTGCCCGCCCATGGTCGTGGGCGTCGGCATCGGCGGCACGTTCGAAAAGTGCGCGCTGCTGGCCAAGAAGGCATTGACCCGGGACGTGAACGTGCGTTCGCAGATCCCGTACGTGGCTGAACTCGAAACGGAGCTGCTGGACAAGATCAATGATCTGGGCCTCGGTCCCGGAGGACTGGGCGGCCGCGTCACCGCGCTGAACGTGGCGGTGGAAACGTACCCCACGCATATCGCCGGACTGCCGGTGGCGGTCAACATCTGCTGCCACGTTAACCGGCACATCTCGCGCGTGCTTTGAGAAGGAGGACGGACAACATGGACAGACACATCACGCTCCCGCTTTCTGAAGCTGAGGCCCGCACGCTCCGGGCCGGAGATTACGTATACCTGACCGGCGTGCTGTACACCGCCCGGGACGCGGCGCACAAACGCATGTACGACGCCCTCAAGGCCGGCGAAGAACTGCCGGTGGATCTGAGAGGCCAGCTGGTATATTATCTGGGCCCCACGCCTGCGCGCCCCGGTCACGTGATCGGCTCCGCGGGTCCCACCACTTCCTCCCGTATGGACAAATACGCGCCCGAACTGCTGGATCTCGGCCTGCGCGGCATGGTGGGGAAGGGCAAGCGCACGCAGGCGGTCATTGACGCCATCGTGCGGAACGGTGCGGTGTATTTTGCCGCCGTGGGCGGCGCCGGCGCGCTGCTCTCGAAGTGTATAAAAGAGGCGGAAGTGGTTGCCTACGACGACCTGGGCACCGAAGCGATCCGGAGACTGCGCGTCGAGGATCTGCCGGTGATCGTTGTCATCGATTCCGAAGGCAATAATCTTTACGCCACCGCGGCGGATACCTGGAAGAGATAAAAGACAAGCGCCCGCCTGACAGAGAAAAGGAATGCCTCGATGATCCTGCGAAACAGTGCTAAGTCGGTACTCAGAAGTCCGCTCAAAAGCATATTGTTCTTCCTGCTGGTATTTGCGCTGACCGCCGCGCTCACCCTGGGCACGGCGCTGGTGGCAATGTGCGACTCGGTGCTGGTGCAATGCGACAAAACGTACACCACCATCGCCGCGCTGGAATACCGCGGGGGCCGTTTTCCGGACAATTCCGTATGCGATCTTACCGCGGCCTCGCTCCGCGAGCAGATCGATTTCGACGCGCTGTCGCGGCTTGGTTTCGTCAAACAGACGGACCGCAGCAACACCGCGATCGTGTCGCTCCCGGACCTCAACCGGGTGCTGGCGGAAAACTCCAGCGCCGAGAAGGCGTGCGTAATGGAGATCTATTCCGTCAACATCAGCAAGAATTACGTCCAGGCGCGCGTCGGGCACGTGCTGTATTCCGAGACGCTCCGGGACGGCGCGTTCGTGTCGCTGCATTCGGATTATAATTTCGAACCCGGCAAACGTTACCTGATCAGCGGTTTTTCCGACGGCGCCTCCGCCGGCATTTCCGAATTCTGGGTGGGTACCGTGAGCAATCCGCGCGCCGAGGCGGCAGGGCTGACGCAGCCGGAAGCGGTGGTGGAACTGACCGAAAAATATTCCCCGGATTCGGATGATCCGCGTTTCGAACCGTTCCGTATCGCGGCGGATGCGTATAACAAGATCAATCATTCCTGGTACGCGCGCATCTGCCCGGATCCGTCAATGCTGGAGCAGTTCGTGAACCGCGAATATTCCGTGCGGGAAGGCGCGCTGTACACGGCCGCGGACGCGGCGGAGGGGCTGTGCTGTCTGCTGGACTGCAATATTGCCGACCGCTGGGAAGTCGGACCGGGCGATACGGTGACGCTGATATTGACCTGCACCGAACTGGCTCCGCTGGCGGATTCTTTCTGGCCAGGCGCGGACAGCGGCGTGCCGGACGCGGATAAAGACGGCGTCGAACTGACCGTTAAAATCAGCGGCGTCATTACCACCACTTCCCGGGAAATACCGCCGCTCTTTCTGTCCGCGCTGCCGGAGCTCCCGGGCGGGGCGGAGACCGAGTGCTTCTCGGGCTATAACCTTGGCACGCTCAAACTCAAAAACGGCGTCAGCAGCGCGCAGATCCGCAAGCTGAAGGCGATGCTGCCGGAGGGTGCGGAGGTCACGGTATATGACCAGGGCTACAGTTCGATCGCGGAGGCGCTGGGCAAGCTGCGCAGCGACGCGGTGGGCGTCACGGTCGCGGCGGCGGTCGCGGCGCTGGCAATGCTGACTGTCTTCGCGTATGTTTTCGTTGGCCGCCAGTCGAACGCTGCGGTGTCAATGTATCTTATGGGTACGCCCGTATCCGGATTGACGCTGTATGTGACGGGCGCTGCCGCGCTGATATTGCTCCCGGCCTCCGCGCTGGGCAGTTTTGCCGCGTACAGATTCTCCAACATGCTGAGCCGGCTGGTGACGCGCACCGTCGAGTCGGGGCAGTCCTCGATGCGAATGTACAGCAGCGCCGACCTGGGCATCACCAAAGAGGCGGAATTTACGGCGAAAATGTCTCCGCTGCCCGGCATCATCTGCGCCGCCGCGACGGTGCTCGCCGGAATCGCCATATGCCTGGTGTTCCTGTTCGTGGCGCTCAGAGCGGTGAGCGCACGGGCGTACGAAGTTAAAAAACCGCGCAAGGCCGAAAAAGCGGGCCGCGGCAGGAAACTCGGCGCGCGTATCGCGGAGCCCCTGCCGTTCTCCGGACCCGCCAAAAAATACGTCCTGATATCGTTCCTGCGCGGCGGGATACGGGGCGCGGTGATGCTGCTCGCGGCCGCAATAATGGCGGTCTTCATTCTGGTGCCGGCGCACGCGCTGACGCAGTCGCGCCGCCAGCTCTCCGCCCTCAACGAAGGTACGCAGATCGACTGCTACCTGACCGATTACGCGGGCAAGCGGCGCTACGAACTGGTCATCAACGACAATATGCTCAGCGCGCTGGAAGAAAGCGAATATTTCGACGAATTCCACTTCTCGCTGAGCGACAGCTATCTGGTATCGTCCGTTATCCGGGCGGGGGAGGAGCCGGTCGTACTGGAAGAGCCCCCCTCCGGCGGCGGTTTCTCCTACGAGAACTACGTCAGCAATTTTCTCAACGGCCCCAAGATGTTCTACACGGACAGCATAGATTTCTGCCCTGAATTCGTCGGACGCACGAAAGCCGAAGTCACGTGGCTGGACGGCTATGGCGCTGAATATTTTGAGCAAAAGCGGCTCGACGAGGCTTTCCGCAACATACGGTATTCACGCGGCAATATCTGCCAGCATTACGGCGATCTGCGGGAACTGTGCACGGTGGTCCCGGATAGTTTTCTGGAAGAATACGGTCTCAGACTGGGCGACGAGGTGACGCTGCTCATCAGCGACGATCTGGTGTACGAGACTTATAAAATAATCGGTTCGTTCCGGGGCGTGAGCAGCAGCAATTTCATTTACACGCGCCTCAACAATTCGCCCAAAGTCCTTAAAGACTCCCCGCTGCTGGTCAAAGTGCGCATGAACGCGTCCAGCTGCAGTTTCCGCCTGAAAGACACGCTCAAACTTCAGGAGGCCAAACAGTGGCTGTACGATTCCGGCTACAGCCGCGTGCACACGGCGGGCTTCTACCGGCTGTATCCGATCTTTGAGGATCAGGAGTACTGCGAGGCGAAGCAGAAACTCGAACGGAACATCGGATTTTTGGAGAAATTGCTGCCGGCGCTGGCGGTGCTGCTGGCGGCCGCGGGTCTGGCGGCGTCGGTGCTGATGGCGGTCCGCAAGCAGGTGGAGATCGCGACGCTGCGGTCAATAGGCGAGACCGGCTTCAGGGTATTCCTGATCTTCGCGGCGGAACAATTGCTGCCGGCGCTGCTGGGCACCGCCGCGGGCGTGCTGCTCTGGCGGCTCTTCGCGGGCGGCAATCCCGCCTGGTTCCTGGCGCCCGCCTTCTTCGCGGGCTTCCTGGCCGGCACGGTGGCGGCGCTCATACGGCTTTCCGGCACCAACCTGCTGGACGTGCTGAGCGAGAAAGAGTAGTCTGCGGAGCGCAGAAATTGCGGAAAGGTTGACGCAAATGGGTGAGATCATACTTGAACTAAAAGACGTGGTGTTCAGCTACAATACGAAGTGGAATACCGTTGACGTCCTGAAGGGCGTGAACTGCGAGTTCGAACGCGGCAAAACGTATGGCATCGTGGGCAAATCCGGCAGCGGCAAAAGCACCATGCTGTCCCTGATGGCCGGCATCACGCTGCCGCAGGGGGGCAAAGTCATATGCGGCGGCGTTGCCACCTCCGACATGGACCTGCAGAAATACCGTCGGGACAAAGTCGCGGTGATCTACCAGAGCTTCCGGCTGCTGCCGCTGCTCACTTCGGTGGAGAACGTGATGTATCCGATGGAGCTGCGCGGCATGAAGCGCAGGGAAGCCAAAGCGCGGGCCGAAGAATATCTCGCGGGCGTGGGCATTCCCGAATCGGCGTTCAAACGGTTCCCGGTGACGCTTTCGGGCGGAGAGCAGCAGCGTGTGGCTATTGCCCGCGCGCTTGCGTGCGAGACGCATCTGCTGCTGGCGGACGAGCCCACGGGCAACCTGGACGCGGAGAACAGCGAGAACATCATTGACCTTCTGAAAACGCTGGCCAAAGAGCGCGACTACTGCGTGATCATCGTGACCCACGACGTGGACGTTATGGACAAACTGGACGTAGTGTACCGGATGCACGACGGCCGGCTTAAGCTGAGAGGCGAAGAGTGAATATGGACTCCGATTCGGTCAACAATCAGGAAAACGTTAAAGCCCATGCCGGCGCCCGTACGGTACCGACTCCGGCGCCTTCCGCGGGCGGCGAAAAGCGTTCTGTGAAAAGTGTCCTGCTGGCGGTGCTGTTCTGCGCGCTGGGCTCGCTGGTGGTGGCGTTCGCGCTGAACCAGGTGCTGAAGCCCGCGGGTTTCTCGCCCGGCGGCGTGACCGGTCTCTCCGTGCTGGTCAACAAGATCACCAATAACCTGATCCCCGTCGGCGTGGCGCAGATCGTGATGAACATCCCGCTGTTCATATGGGGCTACAAGACGCTGGGCAAGGAGTTTATTTTCCGCTCCATAATGGGCACGCTGATGACGTCGGTATTCGTTGACTCCCTGAGCTTCACCGCGAAGATCTGGGTGCTGGAGACGGAACCGATATTGGCCGCGCTCTGGGGCGGCGTACTGCTGGGCGTAGGCTACGGCATCATCTTCCGCACGGGGGCGACCACCGGCGGTACCGATATTGCCGCCCGCATGATGCAGCGCAAGATGAGCTACCTGACGCTGGGGCAGTTGCTGCTGTTCTTCAACTTCATCTTCCTGATCGTTGTCGGTCTGGTGCACAGATCCGTCAGCGCGGCGCTGTACACGGGCATCACGGTGTTCGTTTCGTCCAAGGTGGTGGACCAGGTGGAGGGCGGCGTCAATTACGCCAAAGAAGTCCTGCTGGTGTCCGACAAAGCGGCGGAGATCGGCGCCGACGTGATCCGCGAGCTGGGCAGGGGGGCAACGATCCTCCACGGCCGCGGCGCCTACACCGGCCACGAGCACCCGGTGCTCTGGGTGGTGGTGTACAACCGCCAGCTGCCCAAACTGCGCGAGATCGCCGCGCGCCACGATCCGACGGTGTTCATTGCCATCAAAGACGTGCGCGAGGCCAAAGGTCTGAACAAAAC
>CACZOW010000036.1 GCA_902782885.1 uncultured Ruminococcus sp.
CGGCAGTTTGCGCATCACGCCGTGCTCGTATTCGGCCACCGCTTCTCCGAGGATATTGCCGTCAACGACCCGCACCACCGCGGCCCGGGCGCTGAGCGTGCCGAAATCAACACCGACGACGCAGCGGTTTTCTTCCCGCCCTTCCGATCCGCGTTCCGGGGTCATCATGATTGACCTCTCCGCCTCGTGAGCGCCGACGGATAACGCATATCCTCGGGTCCTTCGTAGCCGAACAGGCGGCGCATCCAGTCGCCGGCGCCACCCACCCACGGCGTGAACTTGCTGTTATTGAGCAGCGGCCCGATGGAAGTGACGTGGTTGCCCAGCGCCAGGCCGTGCACCCCGTCCTGAGTGATATGCAGCTCGAAGGGCACCTCCGCCGCGGCCAGCGCATTGGCAAAGGCCAGCGAATTTTCCACCGGCACCACGGAATCGAAGAAGGTGTGCGCGATGTAGCAGGGCGGCGTGTGCGGCCCCACGTGTTTGTCCAGCGACAGTTTATCGATGATGTCCGGCTCGTTTTCGTGGCCGCGCGCGGCAGTGCGGATCGTGCCCTGCTCCGCCTTGAACTGAGAAGTGATCACCGGGTAGCAAAGAATGAGGGCGTCGGGGCGGGCTTCCTCGGCGTTGACGCCGGCAAGCGCGTTGATCTCCGGGTCGTTCCAGTACACGCCCAGCGAAGCCGCCAGGTGGCCGCCGGCGCTGAAGCCGACCGCGGCAATGTGGCCGGGATCGATGTTCCACGCTTCGGCGTTGTCCCGCACCACCTTCATGGCGCGCATGAGGTCAACGAGCGGATTCGGGAACGACGCGTACTCTCTCACCGAATAATGCAGCACGAAAGTCTGGAAGCCCTGCGCCGCGAACGCCATGGCAATAGGCTCGCCTTCCCGGTCGGAAAGCGCGTTGTAGCCGCCGCCGGGTATCACCATCAGCGCGGGACGTCCCTTGGAAAGCGGCATCTCCGGGCTCGCGTCCAGGATGTACGGTACGAGAAAAACGCGGCCGTCATCGGTCAGATCGATTCGTTTGCTGTTTAACATTTTGTTGTCCTCCTCTTCCCCTGCAATCAGGGTCAATATATCTTTGTCCGCCGGGCAGAATTCGTACTGCGGAATCTCGGCGGGGGTGATCCAGCGGATGGCGTTGTGCTCCAGCGCCCGGGGCGGTTTTGAGCACGGGGACAGACGCGCGTTGAACAGCGTCAGGCGAATGGTAATGTCCGGATACACGTGGTCAACGGCGGTATAAACGCTTCCGACGTCGACGTCAATATCCAGTTCCTCCCGGCACTCCCGTCGGAGCGCCTCCGCTTTCGTCTCGCCGGGTTCGACTTTGCCGCCCACGAACTCCCAGAGCAGCGCCCGGGCCTTGTTCGCAGGCCGCTGGCAGATCAGGAAACGCTTCCCGTCCCGCAAAAGCGCCGCCACCACCTGTACGGTGTTTGTCCCCTTATTTACAACTGACAATTCGCTTCCTCCTGTTCAGTAGCGCGCGAGTTTGAAGGCAACGACGTTGCCCTCCAGCACCTCGGCATCGCCCCAGATGATATACGTCCGGTCCTCGCCGTCATTGACGCGCCGCATCAGTTCTTTCACCCGCGACGAGTCGGAATCGGTGATCCAGCCGGCGAAGCGCTGCGCGGAGGCGTTGTCCGGAGCCCGCATAAGCACGGCCGCGGAGGCGCTGCCCGTCGGAAAGCGTTTAATGAAATGCGTGACCGCGCGCATGAACACTTCGTCGAATTCGCCCGTATCCGCCGCATTGCGCACAGCGAGGCCGTAGTAATTCAGATAATCCGCCGCGGTGGCGCTGAAGGACGGCAGATCCGGCACCTGATAATCTTTCGGCGTGTGATCGGCGGCAATAAAATCGCTGCAGTTCAGGAAAAGGAACCGCTTCGTGGTACTGGTGTTGGCCCAGGTGGGTTCCACCAGGTACCAGCGGCCGCCGATCTTTGCCGCGTTCCACTTGTGCTTTTCGGCGGTCTTGCCGTTGTCGCCTATTCCGGTGACGGAGGTCGCAGGGATGCCCACTTTGCCGCACAGGTACTGGAACGCCTCGGCATACCCCTCGCACACGCAGCGGCGATCCACCAGCGCTCCGTACAGTGTGTGGGCGTTGGGAGCGTTGAGATCGTATTGCACGTTGGCCGCCAGCCACTC
>CACZOW010000037.1 GCA_902782885.1 uncultured Ruminococcus sp.
CGTGGCGTGCCACACGGTCAACCACGGCTCGCTGAAGAATTACGACGAAGCGGGCGTGATCAATGAAGTGCAGAAAAACGCGGACGATATTTACGCGCTTACCGGGATCTATCCGCTCGGAATGGCGTGGCCGGGCGGCGACACGGAGTACACAAATAAAACGGTGGATATCGTGAGCGGGAAGACTTCGATCTGCTTCTCCCGCGGCGTCAGCGGCACCAACAAGTTCACGCTGCCCAAATACTGGCTCAAATGGATGCCCACGACGACGTTCGGCGACGGCAATATGGCGATTACGCTGGCCAAAAAGTTCCTCAAGACGGAGGCAACGTCGGATATGGTCTTCTACGTCTGGGGCCACGGCTACGAGCTGGATTTCTACAACAGCTGGGATAAGCTGGACGAGCTTATCAAGATGATGACGGAGGCGGAGGACGTGGTGATCGTGACCAATTCCGAATTCTACTGGCTGTTCAAGGATGAGATACCGAAGTGGAAGTAGGTGTTGACTGCTGCGCGGGTGCCGGGGGCGGCGCGGAGCGTGGACAATACTGATCTGATTTTTCGGCGGTCAACGCGCTTCGGCGGGCTGGCCGCTGTTTTGTTGACGCAGGCGGCGCTGGGCGCCGCCCGTACGCCGGGTGCGGCGGCAACGGAGTTTTTATTTAGGGCGCCGGGTGCGGCGGCCGAGGCGCGTTGCCCAGCCTTCACAATAAAGGCGGTCGTACGGCACGTTTTTGCGCATGCGGTAGCGGTCGAAGGCGGGGAGACCGGCCCAGATGATCGACGGCAGCCCGACAACGAGCAGATAGAGCGGTCCCAGTATTATCGACTGGATCGTGTGCCCCCATTCGTGCGCGAGAATGTCGCCGCCGTGGCTCCGGTCCATGAGAATGAACATGCCCAGGGTCATGCTGCCGCGGTTGTTCCAGTTCCGCACCGCCGCGCCGTGATATCCGTACGCTTTTCCGCGCCCGGCGGCAACGAACGCCGCCAATCCCGCTACATTCTGGATGATTCCCCACGTCCATTGCAGCAGCCAATATAGTATCAGGAGCAGCGCGGTCAACACCTTCGGCATTTTTCTGCGCGGCTGCGCTTTTGCGGTTACGAACTCGATATTCGATTTTTCGTTCTGCGCGTTCTCCATGGTGGTGCGGCAATTGCTCCTTAGTCAGTTTTCGGTCGTCCCGCAGCTGTTCTTTTGGGGCGATCCATCCTCTGCATCTTATCACAGAGCAGGAAAAATGGCAAATAATGGCTTTAGTGTTGGCTCTACTCGTGTTGGCTCTACTCCCGAAATCGTAATGGCACTGCTTGATTCAGGCATTGCGACGGATAACGCCTTTGAAAATTGGTAATAATCCTGTCATTTTCATTTTTCGCGCGGATTTCCCTTCAAAAATAAACAAAAAACAGTCCGAGCAAGCATTTTTGTTTATTTTTTGTGAATTCGAGCAGGTCAAGAGACTTGAGAAGGCGCCCAGGAGCCGAAAATGAGAGAAAACGCGGAGCAGCCGGTTCCCGGCCGCGGAAGAATTGCTTTATTGACCGCGATAATGTATAATCGCGCTCGAGGCCGGTTGCCCGGCGGAGGCGCAAGCCATCGGGCTCACAAAAGTAGCCGGCGCCCGGCGGCGCAGGAGGAAACGGAAATGCTGAGAATAGAAAAATTGACCAAAATGTACGGCGACAAGGCGGCGGTGAAAGAGTTGAGCCTGCATATTGCCCCCGGCGAAGTGTACGGCTTCATCGGGCACAACGGCGCGGGCAAGACCACCACGCTGAAGAGCGCGTCGGGCATACTGAAATTTGACAGCGGAGACATTTTCGTGTGCGGGCACTCCATCAAGGAAGAACCGCTGGAATGCAAGCGCGTGATGGCGTACATACCCGATAACCCCGATCTTTACGAGTTCATGTCCGGCATAAAATATCTGAATTTTGTTGCCGACGTGTACGGCGTGACGGCGGAGCGCCGGCAGCAGCTGATACGGGAGTACGGGGACGCGCTGGAATTGACGGGCGCGCTGGCGCAGAACATATCCGAATATTCTCACGGAATGAAGCAGAAACTGGCAATAATTGCCGCCCTCGTGCACGAGCCGAAACTGCTGATGATGGACGAGCCCTTCGTCGGGCTGGACCCGGTAGCCGCCCACACCGTGAAAGGTATCATGCGCAAGCTGTGCGACGAAGGCGCGGCGATCTTTTTCTCCACGCACGTGCTCGAAGTCGCCGAGAAGCTGTGCGATAAGGTGGCAATAATCAAAAACGGCGTTCTGGTCACCTCCGGCACGATGGAGGAAGTCAAAGGCGACAAATCACTGGAATCCGTATTCCTCGAACTGGAGGAATGATGCCATGCTTAAGATATTGCTGAAAAAGCAGTTCGCGGAATTCCTCGCGGGCCTTTCCCGCAACCGCCGCAGCGGCAAACAGCGCACCGGCGGCGGACTCGTGCTGTACATTCTGCTGCTGGTGTTCATCGGCATCAGCCTGGCCGCGTCCTTCACCGCGATGTTCTTCATGTTCGCCAAGCCGATGATCGATGCCGGCTTCGGGTACGTGTATTTTGCGTTTTCCGGCGTGCTCACCGCTATGATCGGGCTGATCGGCGGAATGTTCGTGACGTACGGAGTGATATATTGCCCCAAGGACAACGAAGCCCTCCTCGCCATGCCCATACCGCCCTCCACGATCCTGCTCGCCCGCATGCTGTTCGCGTGGATCCAGATCCTGCTGTACACTTCCACCTCCGCGCTGCCGGCGATCGTATTGGCGCAGATATTCGGGGGCTTCAGCATAGGGCTCCTGCTGCTGCAGCTGCTGATGTATCTGCTGATGACGCTGTTCCTGCTGGCGATCTCGTGCGGACTGGGCTGGCTGCTGGCGGTCATTGCGGCGAAAACGGGCAAGAAGGCGGTCACCGTGGTGTCGATCATCGTTTCGCTCGGTGCGTATTTCTTCTTCTATTTCGGGCGGCGGCGCATCACCGAAATGGTAATGAGCGACCCGGCCGGCGCGGGCAATTTCTTCAAAAAATGGCTCTGGCCCTTCTATGCGTACGGCTGCGGCAGCATGGGCAAAGGGATCGAGGCGGCGCTGTTCGGGGTGTTGGCCGCGGCGCTGTTCGCACTGACCGTGTGGCTGCTTTCGCGCAGCTTCATCTCGCTGATCACCGCTAAAAAATCGCGTAAAGCCAAGAAATACGTTGAAAAGACCGCCCGCGCCAACTCGGCGTACGGCGCCCTCGCGCGCCTCGAACTGCGGCGCTTCCTCACGGATCCGCTGTACCTGATGAACAGCATTTTCGGTGTGATATTCGTGATCGCCGGAGGCGTCGCGGCGCTGATCTATTCGCCTTCGCTCCGCGCGGTCGTTGCCGCCATCAAAGGCGGCGAAGGCTTTGCACCGGTGCCAAAATACAACACATACTTCATCGTTGTCGTGACGTTCGTCCTGGGTCTGGTGTCGTCAATGAGCGTCATATCCTCATCGGCCGTGTCCCTGGAGGGCAACCGCATCTGGATCCCCCTCACCAGCCCCGTGCCCGCGAAGCAGGTGATGCTGGCCAAATTGACGCCGCATATGCTGTTCTCGGGGGTCTCCGGAGCGTTAGCGGCGCTGTGCGTATGCCTGGCCGGGGGTGCGGACCTGTTCACGACGCTGCTGGTACCGCTTACCGTGCCGGCGTTCGCGGCGCTCACCGGTACTTTCGGCCTGTGCCTGGAGGCGCACCGTCCGAAACTGAACTGGATTGACGAAACGGCGGCAATAAAAAACAACCTAAATGTCCTTTTCACGATGCTGGGAGCCTGGCTTTTGCTTGCCGTGCTCGCCGGGGTATCGATCCCGCTCTGCGTCTTTTTCCCGTGGTCAATACTCATCGTGCTGCCTTTTTCGTTCCTGCTTTTCGCGGGGCTGGCGTACCTGTTCTTCCGCCTGGCGGTGAATGGGTGGGAAAAACTTGAAGCGTAAAACGTTTATTAAACCATGAAGAGAAATCGGTACATAGCTGTAATATTGATGCTCGCGCTGATCGGGGCGCTGGCCGGTTGCGGCGGGAGGCGGACGGAGGAGCCGGTGGCGACGGCGTTGCCGACAACGGCCGCTTCGCCGACATCTGCGCCAGTGACAACCGCGACGGAGAGTGAAGCCCCGGGGGAGTCGACCGGCGTTCCCGAAACTGCAACGCCTGAATTGGCTACCGCGACCCCGGAAGCGGCAACGCTTGTGCCTGTGGCTACGGCGACGCCCGAGACGACGGCGACCGCTGAGGCGGCTCCCGCGACTGCGGCGGCTCCTGTGACCGCTGAGACGACGGCGACTGCCGGAGCGGCTACCGCGACCGCGGATCATGTTTCGACCGCTACCGCGGGACCTGCAAAGACTGACGAGCCTGTTAAGACAGATGAGCCCTCGAAGACCGACTCGCTGAAGGTGACTCCGACGCCGGCAACCACTTCTGAACTTAAACCGACGCCGTCGGCTACAGATGATCTGACACCGACGCCGTACGCGACGCCCGATGTTACGCCGACCTCAGACGCTCCTACTCCTACAGCGGATACGCATCTTCCGTGGATCGGCAATTAAGGTGTCGCGCTGTTCTTTTTTCGTTCTGTTGACCGCAATTTTGAAAAGAACAAAATGCGGTCAACGCTCCGCCTCATTCCGGTGACCGCAATCGGAAAAAAAGGGATTGCGGTCACTGCTCCGCGCGTCCGCTAAAAAAATTTGCACTCTCAATCCTTACATGCTATAATAAGATGAAGAGTTGTCCGCGGGCACAGTTACGGGCGGCTTTGTGAACTTTCCGATACGCGAGTCTTGGAGGGCATACAAATGAAAAAGCGGTATATTATTTTGGTATTGACCATTACGGCGGCGCTGCTGGCTTCGTTCGTTTTCGAGGGCAGCAGGGTCTTTTCGTCGTCGCTGAAAGACATAGAGAACCAAATCGGTTCCGCGGGGGATAAGAAGGACAACATTGCCGACCAGATCGGCGAGGTCAACGATCAGATCGCCGCCCGCCAGCAGGAGCTGGATGCGTCCACGCGCCGCTACACCGAGATGCTCCGCGAAAAACAGCAGAACTCGGATGAGCTGAAGCAGCAGCTGGAGGATCTGGACGATCTGTACGCCTCGATCGCGGAACTGAACGGCACCATTGCCGAAATGGAGGCGCAGTACGAGGCCGCGCTGGCGCTGTTCTTCAAGCGCGCCGCGATCACCAGCAGATATTCCAATTACAGTTCGCTTAAATTGTTCACCGAATCGCGCAGCGTTTTCACATATACCAATCTCACGCGCCTGGTCTCCAATATGCTGGAAAACGACGTGGACGAGATGGAACGCCTCAAGCTGATGAAGCAGGATATCGAGGCGAAGAAGCAGATGACCGAGCTCACCACGCTGGATCTTCAGGCGGCGATCGCCGAAAAGGAAGCGATCATCGAGAAACTGATCAACGATCAGGAGATCCTGGAAGAGGATATGCAGGCCAGCCGCGCGGCGATCGCGAAGCTGGAGGCGGAAGAGGACAAACTGGAAGAGGAGTCCAAAAAGCTGGCGGCGGAGATCAAGGCGCTGCGGGCCGAATATGACGCCATCCTGGAGCGTCAGCGCAGGGAGAAAGAGGAAGCCGAGCGCAAAGCCCGCGAAGCCGCGGAGAGAGCGGAGCGCGAACGCCAGCAGCAGGAGCAGCAGCAACAGCAAAACGAATGGCTGAGCGATCCGAACCATATGGTATTCCCGGCGGTGGAAGGCATCCGCATTTCTTCGCCGTACGGCTGGCGCATCCATCCGGTATACAAAACCAGAAAATTCCATAACGGTATCGACATTGCCGCGTGCTACGGTACGGATATCATTGCCGCCCTCAGCGGTACGGTGACGAAAGCGCGCTGGAACGATTCGTACGGTTATTACGTGCTTATTTATCACGGTGACGGCATGACCACGCTGTACGGGCATTGCTCCAAGCTGCTGGTCAAAGAAGGGGATTACGTGGAGCGCGGTCAGCGCATTGCCCTCGTCGGAAGCACCGGCGTCAGCACAGGCAACCACCTGCATTTTGAGATACGTATTGACGGCGAGACCAGAGATCCGATGGATTATCTGCCGCCGATGAATTAATTTCGCAGGGAGTGTTCATATGAAAAACATCAAAAAAATTATTTTGCTGGTGATCGCGTTCATCATCTCTGCTTCGTGTTTTTCCTGTAAACAGAAACGGCCGATCCAGTACGGCGTCGTGGAGGAGGGCGAAGAGGTCCAGGTCAAAGGCACCGTGACGATCTCGGCGTACAACTCCGCGGGCGAGGAGGGCAAGACTTCGATCCGCGCGCTGGCGCAGGCGTTTGAGAACAAGTATCCCGGCACTAAAGTGCGTGTGGATATCTCCATCACCGACCAGAGCAGCACCGCGACCCGTATCTCCTCCGGCGACATCGGCGACGTATTCTTCTTCTGGGAGGAAGATACATACAAATACGCGATCACGCACAACGCGCTGATGAACCTCACGCAGTATCTGGCGCCGCTGGATATTGACATCGGCAACATCTACTCCGGTACGATGGACCTCGGCCGCGTCAACGGCTACATTTATATGGTTGCCCGCGACCACACCCACATTGCGCTTATCTACAACAGAGACGCGCTGAAAGAAGTCGGACTGCCTGATCCTCCGAAGGGCTGGACCTGGGACGATTTCAAGGAATATTGTGAAAAACTCACCATCGTCAGCCAGGAAGACGGAAAGTACGACCAGGTCGGCGCGCAGATCGATTTCAGCTACGGTCCTTCGCTGATCCCCGTGCTGCAGGGCTGGGGCGGCAAATGGGTGGATACACGCAGCAAACACATTGACCTGACGTCGCAGGAAGTCGTGCAGGGCATAGGTGAACTCATCGGGCTCATGGAGCAGGGATACATCGTTCCCACGGGTGCGTCCGGCGAGATCGCGTCGCGCTACAGCCGTGTCAGCGGCAACACCACCCGCGTCGTTTTCCACGACATGGTGTTCCCGGAGCTGGCAACACGGGCGAAAAACTACGATGACCTGGGCGTTGACTGGGATGTCTGCGACTGGTTCGCGTATCCGGTGCATTCCGTGGGCGCGGGCGCTACCGGTTTCGGCGTGTACAACCGCACCGCCAATCCCAATGCCGCCGCGGCGCTGGCGCTGTTCTTCTACACCGAGGACGGTCAACGCGCATATAACGGCCAGATCGGCGGCTCCGTTCCGAACGTCCGCTCACTGGCGGAGGATGATTTCTGGCGCGTGGGCGGTCACGAAGACACCAACTACGACGCGTTCGTCAGCTATCCGGACAATGATATCGTAGGTAAATTCGAATGCCTGATGCCGCCGGAGGTCGCGTCGATCCTGAAGAACAACGCGGCGTCGATCTTCTCGAAACATTTCTCCGGTTCGTCTGATTACAGAGATACGCTGGCCAAGATAGAAGCGCAGGCCAACGAGAAATGGAGCCAGCTGCTCGGAAGTTAATGCGCTTCGCGGTATTCCGCCAGCAGCAGATCCACCATGCGCCCGTAACTGCGGGTGCCGTCGGGGATGTTTTGGACTTGTAAATATGTATTGTTGACTGCCGACGAGATCTTCGCCGGCAGTTCGTTTTTTTCTTCAAAGCTTTTCCAGAATTTGTCCGCGGCGGCAATATCCCGCAGCACCCCGCGATTGATCAGCGGCAGTACGCGCCGGTACGCCTCGCCGCTCGCGCGGCCGAGTGCGCTCAGGCTGTAGGAGAGCGCCTCCAGATAGCCGGAGTAGCGGAAGAGGGGATCCGGGTTGTTGACCGCCGCCAGGTACCCCACGTAATTGGCCTCGTCCTCCCGCGCCACGCCGCGCTGATGCGCCATTTCGTGGCAGATGGTGTGGGGGAGTTCGTACACGGGCGTGCGGGCATTGACGATCGCCTCCGGTGAAATGTACGGATAGATGCCGGAGATCTGGAAATAACACATAAGCGTGGAGGTCAGCGCGGGCTTGGGCCGCGGATAGAAGCCCTGAAATTCCGGAAAGCGACCGGCGATCGCGTCGTACCCGGCCTGCGCCTGTTCGCACAGTTCAAACACGGTCGCGTCCGATATCACCGTGCCGTTCGCGTCCTGCGGCAGCTTGTTGCGTTCCGCGGCGGCGCGCTCGCTGAGTTCGGTGCACAGATCCATCAGTTCCGCGGCGGTGGATTCTTTAAGTTCGTAACCGTGGCGCTCGGCGAAGGTCAACGCGTTGTAATTGAGCCCTCCGAACCACACATACAGTATCACCGCCAGCGCGGCGAGGGTCAATACGTTCAGTCCGTATTTTGCCAGCGGCCTCGCGGAGCCCCGCGTGAAGCAGCGCACGACCGACACAATCAGCGCAACGGGCAGCACCGCGCATAAAATCAAAAGCGCCAGCTCGCCCGCGGAATACGGTATGAGGTTCTCGAGCCATTTGACGGGCAACGATATGTACTTGAACACGCCCTGCGTATACAACTTCGTGACGGTTTCGGGCGTGCGGCGCGTGAGGAACAGCACCCCGGCGGACAACCCCGCCAGGACCACCAGAACCGCTGTGACTATTATCTTGGTTTTGAGTGACTTGGGCTTTTTCATGCGGATATTATACAATGGCGGAGGGCAAGGGGCAAGGGGGAAATGGCAAGGGGCAAATGACAAATGGCCGCACAGGGCCGAATTGTCAGTTGAAGAACCTCTCAAAAAATGATATAATAGCATCAATACAGCTCCATAGACTGATAAAGCAAGGAGGAACGGTATGAAAAAGTTGTTTGCTTTTGTATTGACGCTGGCGGTGTGCGTGACGTGCATGGCCGGTATTGCCGCCGTGCAGGCGGAGGAGAGCGTTGCCCTGCCGGATTACTACAAGACCTGCCTGGACGACTACATGGCGATAAACTGCGCCGGCGCGCCCAAGACCGAAAACGGAGTGCGGTACCTGCACATTATCGGCGACGAAGGAACGAACGACGCGTA
>CACZOW010000038.1 GCA_902782885.1 uncultured Ruminococcus sp.
ATCATGCTGCCGCCCAGGTCGTTGCGGGCATTGCGCAGCACCAGCTTTTTAAAGGACACGATCTTGTCGCCGTTTATATCGCGCGCGCCTTCAAAGAACGGGTAATTGAAGCGGTTGTCTCCGCCGTAACCGCTGTCCGCCACGAGCTTCAGCGATTTGATCTGGGCGCCGCGGCTGGTACCGCCGGCAACGCGTACGCCGCAAATCGTAGAATACACGAGCGTGCCGTCCGTTTCAAAGAAATCGACGTACGCCAGTCTCTCCCAGTCCTTGCCCCGCTGGTTGTAGTTGCGCGGCGTCCAGGGGTCAATGGCGACTCCGTTCGCGAGCGCCCTATCATAATACACCCCGTTAATAAAAATACCGGTCTCATAATCGTACAGCAGTGTTTCGTCGATCACTATGTTTACGACCATCGAGCCGAATACGTCGGAAAACGATTTATCTCCGTCGCGGCTTCCGAGTATATAGGAG
This sequence comes from uncultured Ruminococcus sp., assembly GCA_902782885.1. Lineage (GTDB taxonomy): Bacteria > Bacillota > Clostridia > UBA1212 > UBA1255 > UBA1255. Next base: position 475 of record CACZOW010000038.1, read on the forward strand.
TAAAGCTTTACCGGTCCTGCCGGCGCGCCGTCTTTGTACAGCGCGGCTTTAACCGAAACGAACAATGCCGTAAGATTGCTGTTGTTCGAGAGCTCCAGCGGGCGCGAGTAACGGAACGTGCTGCGGCGCGCGTCGGCAGAATTAAAGAAATCTACATTCGGTACATCAGGAACATCATCGCGGATATTGTCCGGATCCGGATCCAGACCGCCGATAAACATATACGGTTCGCCCGTCTGAGCTACGCGGCCGTCAGACACGCTGCGCCCTGTCGCGAGCGTAACGGTATACAGCACTTCGTATCCTTCAGGCGCGTACATCTCAAGAATTATGCCGCACTCATAAAACCCGGGAGAATGCGACATTATCAATTCGGGAGCAGGTGCAGCATCGGTCGCGGTTCCCGCGTCATTCTGTGTTTCATCACTTCCGCTGGCGCGCGTCAATATAAGCTGCGTGAACCAGAATAAACTGAGCGCCAGCAGCGCGGCAATGATGACCGCGGCAAGGGTCAGTATTTGGTTTTTGTTCCGCGTTCCTGTCATTGCCTCTTACTCGAATTTTACTGAATCGATCCACTTTTTAAAATTGCTGTCCATACCCGCCGCTCTGCTCTTCAGCGTGGAAAACTGAAAGAGCCAGATACGCTCGCCGGATTCCCGGACGATATATACCTTGTAGTGGTACGTAATTTTATTGTCCGGATTCTGATAATCGTATTCAAAGAAATAGCGGCTGCCGTCTTTCTGGATCTTTGCATCCGGGAAATCCTCGTATTCAGAAATATAATCGCAATATTCCGCCAGATCGATATTGGAACCCGCGGGAAATTCGGATTTGCTCACAGCTAAAGCGGCGCCGCGCTTATCGGATACGCATACCATGTCGTACCGGTCATCTTTTTCTTCTTTGAAACTGGTATCGAGAGTAATGGCAAAATATTTATTTTTAAAAGTTTTAGATCTTATTATCGTCGTACGCGAGGCTACGATGAAACCAACGGCGAGACCGATCAGGATCGCAATTACGAGGATCAGAATGCCCCTTTTACTGTTCTTTTTTCTGATCTCCCGGACCGCGGGATCACTTTCGTTGCCGTTAAAACGGAACGGATTGCCTGCGGTGGGATTGTAATGGTTTTTGCCGGAAACGGCAATATCTTCAGTGCCCTCGGGAATATTGTATACGTCGAGGCACCAATCTTTGGAAGAAAGTCCCGCAATGGCGAACAGCTTTAAAGCGCCGTCTCCGATCTCCGCGGTCCCGGTCTCGCCGCTTTTCAGTTCAAGCAGCATTCGGGTACGCACGCCGTTAATATCGGTATCGCCGTTTACGGGATCTTCAATATAGAATTTCATCTTTCCCAAAGAGGCAACGATGCTTTTTTCTCTTGTCACACTAAGCTGTCTCATAATTACTCCCCCTTTTCTTTCATTTTACCACAGATAGGCGTTTCGGGCAAGTATCCAGTGCCGGGCAGCAATATACGCCGGATCACCGCTGCCGCGACTGTCAGCCCGGCAGCTTCGGGAACGTATGAAATGCTGGCGACGGTGTGAGGCGACGCGGTCCTGACCGCTGAGGTATCGGAGATGACCGCCGGCACGCCGCTGTCAACGCCCGCTTTTCGGAGCGCCTGGCGCATTGCCCGCGCAAGCGGATCGCCGGAGGTCTGAAAAAGGTCAATGACGTTGAATACAGGCATTTCAAAACGGTTGCCCGCGCCCATGCAGGTGATCACCGGCCGCCCGGCTTCCCGCGCCCGCACGATGATCGCGACTTTGGCCGGCACGTCGTCGATGCAGTCTACGATATGGTCGAATCCTGAGAAGTCTATCGAATTGCGCTCTGCTCTGCCGTAAAACTCCGGAACCGTTTCGATATCCAGCGCCGGATTGATATCAAGCGCGCGGCGGCGGAAAGCCTCGGTCTTCAGCATTCCCACATTGGAATGGAGCGCCAGCACCTGCCGATTGATGTTTGAAAGCGAGACGGTATCACCGTCAACGGCCGTAATATGACCGATACCTGCCCGCACCAGCGCTTCGCCGCAGCTGCCGCCCACGCCGCCGAGGCCGAATAACAATACCCGCGCGCGGGCAAGTTTTTCCAGCGCGTCTCTCCCAATGAGCAATTCGGTACGTTCGGTAAAATCAAACATCAGGCCTGTCCCCCGTTAAAATGCGCACAGTGCGAGCTGATCGGGCACGCCTGACAATCCGGCCGGCCGGCAACGCACACCGCTCTTCCGTGCGTGATGAGCAGGTGCGACAGCGCAAGCGCGTCTCCCGATTTGGGATCTTCGGGCGGTATCAGCACTCTCAGATCTTTTTCGATCGCCTCCGGCGTGGTGCTGTCGGAAATGCCCAGCAGCGCCCAGATCCGTTTTACGTGGGTATCGATAACATACGCCGGCGCGCCGAACCATTCGCCCATAACGAGGTTGGCGGTCTTGCGGCCGGTTCCCGCCAGTTCCGTCATTGCGTCAATAGAATCCGGCACTTCTCCGCCGTACTCATCCGTCAGCTGCCGGCAGCATTTTTTGATATTTGCTGCTTTGGTGCGATACAGGCCGCAGGAACGTATGAGCGCTTCAAGTTCAGACAGATCGGCGTCAGCTAAAGACCGTGCGTCCGGGAAGCGGGCAAACAGCGCCGGTGAGACTTTATTGACACGCACGTCCGTACACTGTGCGGATAATATTGTGCTCACCAGCAACTGTACCGCGGAACTGAAACGCAGCCCGCATTTGTCGCCTCCGGGATACGCCTGTCTTAATTCCGCGATTATCTCATCGAGTTCCGCGCGCGTCATCATATTAATCTCTCCATGCTTCAGGCTGCTCTCAGCGTCACTGAAAGATCGTAGAATTTATCTTCGGAGTGGCGGTAGATGCGCAGCGTGATCGTATCTCCGGGAGCATATTTGAGCAGCTCGGTGCGCAGCCCGGCAAAGTCGAGCACTTCGACGCCATCTATAGCGCAGATTATATCCTCTCTTTTGATCCCGGCTTCATCGGCGCATGTGCCTTTGGTAACATCGTCTACATAAGCTCCCTGCGACCAGTTGTTCTTCTTGGCGGCGCTCCAGTTGTACCGGGTGTCGATGGTCACGCCCAGCACCGGTTTCACATATTTGCCGTATTTGCGGAACGAATCGATTATCCGCCGCGCGGTGTTGGAGGAAATGGCGAAGGACATATTCTCATAATTCTCCGCCACCACCTTGATAACGCTGATACCGACGAGTTTGCCTTCGGAATTGACCACCGCGCCGCCGCTGTTGCCCGGATTGATGGGTGCGGTCATCTGGATCATGTCGTAAAGCACTTTGTTGTCCCCGGAAGACGACGAGGATATGCTCCGCTTCAGGCCGCTAATTACACCGTCGCAGACAGAGTTCATGAATTCAATTCCGCCGGGGCTGCCGATGGCGATCACTTTCTCGCCCACGGACAATTTCTCGGAGTCGGCGAATTCGATAGGTACCAGCCCTTCGCGGTCAACTTTGATCAGCGCCAGGTCGCTCTCTTCGTCGTATCCGATCAGACTGACTACTTCGTACGGTTCGACCAGAGAGGAACCGAAATATACATATGCTTTGTAATTCTTACCGATGGACCCGGTGCTTCGGTCAACGATAGAATCGATCACGTGGAAGTTGGTCAATATCTCTCCGTCTTCCGAAACGACCACGCCCGCACCCTGGGAAAGTCCGGTCTCGGTCTGATTCTCCCAGGCGGCGCCGCTGACTTCCACGGTCATGATGGCGACAACGGAAGGCGATGCTTTCGCGTACGCCGCGGCAGTGCTGCTTTCGCCGTCAACATTGATCGTGACCTGGGAACCCGGTGCGACTTCATCATCTCCTATTCGTGCGCCTTCGCGCGACGTCCGGCTGTATCCGGAATTGGAGGCATTGTATTTCTTTACAAGTGTGGCAAACAGGCTGGACTCTTTTGAAGGAAAATACAGGAGCAGTGCTCCGAGCACTGCCACACAGATAAGCGTGGACAGAACGGAGATCAGTACGGTTAGTCCGGGCCAGGTCTTGCCCGCGCTGCCGGCGGCACGCTGCCGTGCACGTTTTTCCTCTTTTTTGGTACGTCTGTATTCGCGTTTCAGCCTTCTGATATGTTCTTTATAATCGTCCACCGTATACTCGGACGTGGTGTCAGGCACGGCTTCGTGCGCGGTATCGGAAACTTCCTCAACAGGATCGGACTCAGTGACGGGATCGGCCTCTTCCGGAACTGCAGCTGCCGATACGACAGCTTCCGGAACTGTGTCGGTGGCTACGCCGGGGGTTATATCGTTTCTGAACTCGGTATCGGTCGTTTCCTTTTCGAGCAGCGGATCGGCCAGGCTGTCGGTTTCAATTTCTTTCAAATCTTCATCATGATCTGACAATTTAAACATCACCTTTCAGGGAAAACGTTTACGTTTTCGCACGTTATATTATAACATCACGCGTCAATAGTACAAACGAACGCCCGGGCGGCACTAACATCCTGCCCGGGCGGCTCGCGGCTGATATGCGCAAGTAAGTAGATCAGCTTTTATTAACGTCAAATCTGTAACCCTTGCCCCAGACGGTTGTAACTGACCAAACGTGGTCGTTGCCGCAGATCTTGTCGCGCATACGTTTGATGTGAACGTCAACGGTGCGCGTATTGCCCGCGTAATTGAATCCCCAGACGCCGGTGAGCAGCTGCTCCCGGGTAAACACGACGCCGGGATTGGATGCGAGGCAGTAGAGCAATTCAAATTCTTTGGGCGGCATGATCACATTATGCCCGTCAACGCTGACGCTGTATTTGTTATGGTCGATCCTTAGTCCCGGGTAAACGATCCGGGAGGAGGACGGCGCGCTGTCTGCTTCGTCATCGTTATCGGCATGTCGCGTAATAAGTTCCGCGTGTCTGATCGCGGTCTTCAGGCGCGCGCTGAATTCTCTGGGTTCAAAAGGTGCGACGATATAATCATCCGCTCCGAGTTCCAGCGCCAGGACAATATCGAAGGAATCCCGCTTCGGACTGACAATAATTATCTGAACATTGGAGATCGCACGGAGCTTTTTGCATATCTCCAGCGTATCCTGCCCGTATCCGAAACCGTTGCCCAGAATGACCGCCGACGGGTCAAAGTCAGCAAATCGGTTCATAAACTCAGCAGCGTCGTCGATATACGTGAATTCGTAACACAACGCCGCGCAGCACTCTTTAACTTCCTTCTTTACCGTTTCATCCGTATTGATCAAAAAAACCTTTGTCTTGCTCATCTTCATCAACCTTTACTGAGGAATCTCGATGCGCATCGGACAAGCTGCCGTACTGCCGTGGAATCGATGATAATATTATAATTGCACTAAAAATATTAAGCAAGAGTTATTTATTTGTCCAATTTGTGTGTTTTTTGTGTCATTTTGTCATTTAAGCTGCCATATAAGCACAAAAAATGACGAAGGCCGGACTGCATATTAACAAAAAAGCGGTTCTGTGGTATAATGATCCGGGTCCGCGAGAGCGGGCTTTAAGGATATTGACGGATCACGGAGATGATACAGAATGAAGCTGGGCATTGTCGGCCTCCCAAACGTAGGAAAAAGCACACTGTTCAATGCGATAACCAAAGCCGGCGCCGAGTGCGCTAATTACCCCTTCTGCACCATTGAACCCAATGTGGGCACGGTAGCAGTCCCTGACGAACGGCTGGACCGTTTGTGCGAGATGTACTCCCCCGAAAAACGGACTCCCGCAACGGTAGAATTCGTTGACATCGCGGGACTTGTCAAGGGCGCCAGCCAGGGTGAAGGCCTGGGCAACAAATTTTTGTCTCATATTCGCGAATGCGACGCGATCGTGCATGTAGTGCGCTGTTTTGCCTCCGATGATATCATAAGAGTCGAGAATTCGGTCAGCCCCCGCGGCGACGCGTTCACAATAAACATGGAGCTGCTGCTCAGCGATATAGAACAGGTGGAGCGGCGCATCGAGCGTACCGGAAAGATGGCGAAAAGCGGCGACCGCAAGATCCTTGCCGAACTGAAAACGCTGGAAGACATCCGCGCACACCTGGAAAAGGAACTCCCCGCCCGCTCTCTCGAGCTGGATGAAGAGGGCGAACAGATCCTGAGATCGCTGTTTCTGCTCACCGCCAAGCCGGTCATCTACGTTGCCAATATTTCCGAGGACGACGTTGCGGCTCCGATGGACTGTGAATTTGTGCGTGAGCTGGCGGAAGTCGCGGAAACTGAACACGCCGGTCTGATCTGTGTGTGCAGCCGCCTCGAAGAAGAGATCGCATCACTGGAAGACGATGAAAAAAACGAATTCCTGCACGAACTGGGTATCGAGTCTTCCGGTCTGGACAAACTGATAAAAGCCAGCTATTCCCTGCTCGGTCTAATAAGCTTCCTCACCGCAGGGCCGAAAGAAGTGCGCGCCTGGACGATAAAGCGCGGCACCAAAGCGCCCCAGGCCGCCGGCAAGATCCACTCGGATTTTGAGAAAGGCTTCATTCGCGCCGAGATCGTCGCGTACGATGATCTGATGGCGTGCGGTACATACAATGCCGCCCGCGAAAAGGGTCTCGTTCGTTCTGAGGGCAAGGACTACGTCATGAAAGACGGCGACGTCACTTTGTTCCGTTTTAATGTATAACTGATCTTAATTGATAGTCGCAGTAAAGTAAAAAACAAGGCCCGCGTTCCGGCGGGCCTTGTTTTTTACTGACACTAAAGTGTAGCGTTACGTTCGCTGTTTCAGCAGGTCTCTGATCTCGACGAGCAGATCGGCCTCGGTAGGCTTCGCGGCCTCTTCAGCGGCTGCGGCGGCTTCGGCTTCGGCCTTGGCAGCGGCTTCGGCAGCTTCTTTTTCAGCCTTCTTGGCTTCCGCTTTAGCTTTGATCTTGTTGATAGTGCGCACTACAATGAAGATGCACAGCGCGATGATAATGAATTCAAGAATGACCTGAATAAGATTACCGTATCTGATCGCAACTTCCTCCACCGCTTTAACGGTCTCGTTGCCTTCCGCGTCAAGAACGGCTTCTTTGGCGGGTTTGATGACCGCCTTCAGTTCGGAAAACTCGACTCCGCCGATGGCAAGACCGATGGGCGGAAGGACGATGTCGTTCACCAGACTGGTCACGATCTTACCGAACGCGCCGCCGATGACAACGCCTACTGCCATGTCGATAACGTTGCCCTTCATGGCAAATTCTTTAAACTCTTTGAAGAATCCCATATTCACAACTCCTTTGTTTCACAAGATTGTGTTGAACACTGCGCTAATTATAATCTCAATCCGCGGCGGTGTCAAAGCTTTTTTCTTGACTTCTTTCGCGAAAAGCGTTAAGGTATACGTGCGTTTCGCAATAGATCACGGAGTACGGTTTACATGAAACGGTTTTGGGAAAATGCGGATATAAGACTAAGAGCGATCATACTGGCTGTGTTCATCGGTCTCCTGAACGCAGCCGCCGTGTTGCTGTTCGGCCTCGCTTCAGCGGACATAGAGCAGGCGTACATATCGCCTTTTGCTTTCGCGTTGTCCGCGGCGGCCGCCGCTGCGCACATTGCATTCTGCATCGCCTACCGGATCTTTAAAAAGCCGGACCTTCTGCTGGGTGTGTTTTTCTACCAGTTTTTTGCGGTTATCTGCTACGTGCTCTTCTTTATCGGGTTCGTAGGCAGTGAAGGGAAAGACAGCTGGTTTACCGGATTTTTCACCGTGTTTAAATGGTGGTCGGTCGGATACCAGGATCTTATGGTGATGATCGCCCGCTTTACCGGCATCCCCTTCAGATTTTCCGGACCTGTCATTTACCTGATCCTGACTTTGCTTACCGGCCGCGCATACATTTCCGTTCGCAAAGATATCAAATATGAAGAAACCGTTCAAAAAGAAAAAGAGTATGTAGAACGGACACGAGGCCGTCATACATACAACTGACAAAAGTTGTCCTGCCGTTTACTTATAATCGATTCAGGAGGGCATTTCTGTGTTCACTGTTCCGCACGGGATTGAGTGAGCATCTCTTCGTGATCATCCCAGTTGCCGTGGTAAATACCCGGATAATCGGAGCGTTCATATCCCGTACCGTTGACATAATCACGCGAAAGCTGAATGATACCGGAACCGAGTTTAGGCGTACGGTACATGTCAATATATTGCAGCGCCGCGCTCAGCGCGGGTATCGCCGCGCCGGCGGATTGCGCGCGTATAACGGTGCTTCTCAGACACGGCGCATAATTTGAAGCACATTTGCGGAAATACGGGTCCGTAAGCAGATTGACCAGCTTATTGTGGCGGTCGTACGCTTCTATGACGCGGTTTATGCTTCTGGAGCGGGTATAAGAATTGACCTGCATCGTGCGGGCGATCGCCAGCAGATCCAGATCCCAGCTGTATCTTTCAGACGCGGTGCGCAATAAGCCGAAGCACTGTGCGAGCGCGCACAGTCCGGCAAGATACGCGGCGCGGCGCAGATCTTCCACGAATTCGCGCATATCGGCGGGATTGACCGGCACTTGCGGAATAGCGTCGATCAGGCGTGAAGACGCGATGCGCTCCCCTTTCATATTTGACAAAAAACGCAATTCCAGAGAAGCGCCTATCACGGAAAGCGGCATTCCCAACTTGAATCCTTCGTCGCAGCACCATACGACGCTCTGACCGTAATCCACCTGATCTGAAACGACTTCCGTCACAGGCACGCCTGTCTCGGAATCTTTCCGGCTGTATATATCCGTGAACATTTCCAAAAAGTACGATTGGGACTCTGTACTGTTGATCTCGTACAGCAGTTCAACGGTCTCGTCGTTGTCAGGCGCACAAAACAGGTTGATCAGCGAGATCATTTCGGCATTGATCTCCAGAAGCGCGTATTCAAGTCCGTTGATCACCATTTTTACGTATTGGCCGGAGCCGGCGGGGCCAATATACGGTGCGCAGACGAAGCCTCCCTCATCGCGGGCGGCGATCTCCATAAAAACACTTCGCATGGCATCGTAACTCTCGTATACGCCGCCGGGCATTATAGAAAGTCCGGCCTCTTCGCTGATCTCGCCGCGCGAAAAGCCGGTGGGAAGATAGTATACTCCCCGCGACCACTGATCCTCAACGATACTGCCCGCCTGAATATAATTCATATCGCAGAGATTGACCAGAGCGTCGCCGCCGTCAAGCATATCGAGCACCTGTTTCAGGTACTTTGCGTTGAACTCGCGGTCAAGGCTGAACATGAAGATCTTTCGGGGTACTTCCAGCGCGTCAATAAACGAATCCAGCTCAGGTATGAGCATGATCCCGCTCGCCGAGGCGGCATCGTGAACGACTTCCTGTTCCTCGCCCGTCAGGGTATTGAAGCCGGTCATATATACCGCGGTACTGAATCCTTTGCCGGCGATACCGGAAGCCAGCTTTACGCCGCGTCTGTCATCGCATATAACGCCAATAGTATTTTTAGTCATTCTGTCCGTCCGTATCGAAATAAGAAATTATATGCTCGCGCGCTTTCTCAAAGCCGTCTGAGGAGCCGCCGCATATAACTTATATACTGAAGAAATACAACGCCCGGTTCCTCCAGTTCCGAGTACCAGCGTTTCACCCATTCGAGCGTCACGTAACCGGAAAAACCGTCTGCTTTCAGCAGTTTGATCGCCTCCGGCACCGGAAGATCACCATAACCCATCATACGGTATTTCAGTTTGCCTTCCTCAGTCATTACGGAATCCTTGACGTGGAGGTAGCGAATATGCTCTTTAAGCAGGCCGTAAGTCTGTTCCGGTGTCTCACCAAAAAATCTGAACGGATGATGTACGTCCCACAGCACACCGAGTTTGGGGTCGTTGACCGCTTCGACAAGTCTGAGCAGCCGCGCCGATTCGGCAAACACACCGTTGGTCTCGATCAGCACGGTCACGTCGGTATCCCGGGCAAAAACGCAAAGCTGTTTTAACGCGTCGGCCACAAAAGCGTCGTCAATATCTCCGCCCGGTTCGGGATTCCGGTCGCCCAGTACGCGGACAAAAGGAATTCCCAGGGCCGCGGCCAGCGAGATATACTCTTTGCCCTCGGCAAGAGTCTTTTCTATATTGTCCTTGTCGAACAAATAGCAGGCAGACGTCAGACAGCTGAGTCTGAGGCGCATGCGCTCCAGTTTCTTTTTTACATCCGGGATCCGCTCCGGAGCAAATACAGGTATCGCGGGGGCATATATCTCTTTGGCAATACCGCGTATCTCCACCGCGTCAAAGCCCATATCCTTGGCCGTGGCCAATATTTCTTCCCAGCTCCAGTCGGGACAGCCCAGTGTAGAGAATGCTAGTTTCATAATTCCTCCGCGCTCCGTTAAGTCAGCCGGCAGCATCGCTCACGGTAAAGCCGGCTGTCTGCCGTTCTCTGTAATTATATAACGCTCCCCTTCCGAATTCAATATTCAGAGTGAAATAATCATGAGCTGTTTTCATTCTGTTCAGTATTTTCAGCTTTCTCATATCTATTCGATCGTTGATAAGGAATGACTTCAAAAATGATATCCTTTGAATACGAATATACCATGCAGTTATTCAGGATCTGACTCTGCGCATATGAAATATCGTTTTCGGGCACAATGAGCGTCAGCCTGCGTGATGAGATCATCGCGGATGTGATCACCGGATAACCCGGCTTAAGCTGATAGTCGGAGGCATTGCTGAAGGAAGCGAACTTATCGATCATATCGCGAATCTCCTTGTTCAGTTCCTTGTCCGACTTGTAATACGGAGCCGTCAGGTCAATACTTTTAATTACTTTTGCCTCTCGCTTCTTCTCATCGTATGCGGACAATACCGGGTAGTCATACGGCAGGTTGCCTCCGAATATTGCGCGCAGTATCTTGCCGCGGGCAAAATTATTTAGCTGCCATACCGTTACTCCCGAATCATTGAGCGCGAGCAACGGGTCGTTTCCCCGGATCCAGGCGCGGCATTTCACCGAGGAACCGACTTTCAGCCAGCCGAACAAACGGAACGAGGCATATAATTCAATGTCGTCGCCGCCGTTAAAAAAGCGGCTGCCTGCAAATGAAAGCGATTCGGGCCTGACGTAACCGTTTTTAATAAGCGGATCCTTTTCCAGGTAGTATTCGCAGATCGTTTTACTTGCCCCGCTGTAGAGCAGATCATCCGCGCCCATCGCGCATTCCCGCAAAAAGAAAAACCGGAAAAGAACATTTCCGGCGGTGCCCGAACCGGTCTTGTCTTCAATAAAACCGCCGATGGCGGAAAGCGCGTCGTTTTCCAATTGTTCCAGCCCGTATTCGTGATACAATAGGCCGTAATCAGACATGAGCCGGGCAGTCTTGTAAAGCGCGCGGTCCAGGCAATTGACTGCAGTCACCGTCTGAACGATGCGCAGCCCAAACAGCAGTATTCCGATGATGAAGGGCATCAGCAAACACGTTTCCAATGAGGCGCTGCCGTCAATATGATACAGATTCTTTGATCTCAATTTTAAGCGCCTCCTTTCCCGCGGCGCCGAACAGTGCGGACACGGTTACCGGATAATATACAATGCAGCATTCAAGAGAAGAAAACACTCCGGAAAGTGTGTAACGGCGTCCGACATAATCGGTCATATTGACCTCGATCACGTCCGCGATGCGCAGCAGCACGGTCTCCTGCGGCATTAATAAAACAAGCAGCGTCAGATACTGACCGTAATCAAGTCCGCGTTTTGAACCCTCGCCGCTCTCTTCATTGCCGCCCGACGTAAGGCGGTCCAGCCCCTCGATCGAACTTTTCCAGTCTGCTGCGGTTTTTATCAGCGGAACTTGTTCACCGTTCTGCAGCGCCTTTACGTCAATGTACGATTCTGCCATTGACCATGCGCCCATAAGAAGAAGTGCGTACAATTCTCCCCCGATCCCCGCGGATACCGCGGCGGCAATGGCATTTCCGACCGCAGACGCGAAATCATGTTTTTCTTCGTCTGTCAGCACGTGAGCGAAGTTCAGCGTAAACCTGAGCGCCAGAAGCCGATTCGAAACCACCTTCATATTACTGTCGCTGTCTCTGTTGCCCCCTATGATGTACTCTTTTTCGCACACGAACTGCCCGCCGTCCGAACCGGCAGCGCCTCGAGAATAATCAGAGAAGAAAGATGATATATAATCACAGATCAAATATTCAGAAAGAGCGTCGTCAATTATGCCGCACTCCGCGAATGATTCTGCCGCGCCGGAGAACAATCCGCTGACGCTGTCAGGATCAGTGAAATCGAATATAAGATCAGATGAAGGAGCGCTTTCCGACGCCCGCACGGAGGGCAGCGTGATATACAGTTGTTCAGATATTTCGTACGAGTCGGATTCGTAGATAGAAATATCGGTTTTAACACGTTTGCGTGAATCGTACTGATTCAGACTTTCGTCCGTTCCAAGATAATATTTGCTGACTGAAAGATCCGATCTTATTCCGTCCCCGTCCAGCGCTTCCCGGAGATTTTCACAAAATGTCTCGAAATCCGGCATTTCATCCGCGGTCGCGCTGTTTTCACTGCCGGTAATATAGTGATCTGTCAGAAGTATATTTACTCTCAGCGCCTCTGCTTTTTTATTTAGTAATTCAATATTGTTACCGAGTGCGGATGCAATGCCGTCATTTGACACCCTCGCCGCACCGGTGTGAAGCCTGGAGATGCGTTTGCGCAATTCTTCCTTCATTTCCTCATCGGTGATCTTTGACATATCCGTTTCCGCAAGC
>CACZOW010000039.1 GCA_902782885.1 uncultured Ruminococcus sp.
GAGATCCGGCCGCGGATCGGGTCAGAAGGAGCGGCCGACCTTCCCGAGCGCGAGTTCCGGCCGCGGATCGGGTCAGAAGGAGCGGCCGACCTTCCCGAGCGCGTGTTCCGGCCGCGGATCGGATCAGAAGGAGCGGCCGACATTCCCGAGCGCGAGCTCCGGCCGCGGATCGGGTCAGAAGGAGCGGCCGACCTTCCCGAGCGTGAGTTCCGGCCGCTGATCGGGTCAGAAGGAGCGGCCGACCTTCCCGAGCGTGAGTTCACGGCCGCGGAACAGCGCAGAAGGCTGTCGCGAAAGGCACCGCGACATTTATCCGTGCTCAAAAGCGACATTCCCCCGAGTTCAAAATCGACATATCCCCGGGCACTGAAACCGTCTGATTCCGTTCGTTGACAAACGTCCTGTGCTGATGTATCATATCACCGTTATCAGAGCAGACGGGACTGCTCGAACGAGTCCGGGGGAATGGGAGTAGAGTCCCCGGGCGGAGGAATTGCCCCCGTTGACCCGTCTCATCCGCTGCATACATGCGATCGGCCGTCATTGACCGGCGCGGCAGACGCTCTCTTGACGAAACTTACTTTCGGAGAGATGTTACGTGAACCTGCTTATTCTGTCTGTGTTTATTTTTGACGCACTGCTCCTGTGCGTATTTATCAATCTGCTGATGCAGCTCCGGCTGCTCCGGAAAAACCCCGGCGCGCAAAGCAAAGAACGGCGCGATGACGTGGGAAAGCGCACCGAAAAAATGGTGATCACCGCCATGATGCTGGCCTTCGCGCTGGCGCTCAAATACTTTTCCGTCACGCTGCCGCTGATGGGCTCCAACGGGCTGCGCTTCGGCTTTGCGGGAATATTTACGGTGTTCCCGGCAATACTGTTCGGACCGCTGTACGGCGGCATCACTTCGGCGCTCACGGACCTTCTGGGCTTCTTTATGAAGCCTTCAGGCGACTATAATTTTCTGTTCACGCTGATGGCGTTCATAGGCGGATTTCTGAAGGGCCTTCTCTGGCTGCTGCTGAAAAAAACGGGCAGAAAATTCGGCAAAGGCGCAAAGATCGCTCTTGCCGCCGTTATGTGCGTATTTCTGGTATTCGGCAGCGCGGTGATGATATCGCTGAACCGGGACGGTATTGTCCGCGGCATGATCGCGCACACGGAAGATATACCTGTGAAAGACGAAATGACGGCAAAGATCGACGCGAAAGAAGTCGGCGCGCCGACGCGGTTCGTGGGAATGCTGACTTCGACGAAAGGCACAAAAACGTATCAGAAGAACTTTGCGACTTACGCGAATCTTTCGGGTTTCGGGATCGCGCTGGTGGGACTCCTGGGGCTCGCAGGCATCGGGCTCGACGCGCTGCTGGATCTGCGCCGTAAGAAGGCCGGAAAGCCGGTCAACGGCAACGACATTTTTATCAAGATCCTGATGTGTATGCTTATCTCAGGGCTGATCGTTACCACGGTCAATTCGAAGATACTTATTGAACTGTACGGGATCAAAGCGCCGTTCCTGATATACTGGCTGCCTCGGCTGGCGGAGGAGATCATCGTCTGCACGCTGCAGGCGTATATCGCGGCGGCAATATTCCGTGCGCTGGAGAAACTGTTCCGGCAGCGCCGGTATATCTGAGTACGGATCTTATGCGGCGCGCGGCGCGCCCGTAAAGGCGGCAATATGAAAAAAGTACTTGTTGAACTGTATGACGCCGATATGTCCGAGAACCTGATCTCGCTCTCGCTGCGGGAGTACGACCGGGTGATGTTTTTATGTTTCAGCGAAAACGGTCCCTCGACCCGGATCCGCAGCCTGCTGCAGTCGGTCATCCGGAGGCGTCTCGGCATCGAAACGGATTTCTGGGAAGTCAGGGAACGGAGCGTTGACGCCGCGTACAGCACGCTTAAAGCGCTGATAAAAGGGGAGGCGCACTACTGTATCGACCTCACCGGCGGAGACGAGCTGTTTATTGCCGCCGTGGGAATGCTTATAAAAGAACATGGCTCCGCGGGCGGAGCGGCCGGCCAAAACGCGCCGCGGACCACCTTTTCCGTACACAGCTGCCGCATCCCCGCGCGCCGCGAGGAACTGCACTTCGGCCGTTTTCCGGACGCGCCGGGAAAGCCTCCCGCGCTTGCCTTCAGCGACGTTATTTCACTGAACGGCGGCAAGATGCTGGAAGAGGGCGGCGCCGAACCGGACACCACACCTGAAATGCTGCGCCGGGAGATCATCCAATTGTGGCACGCGCTGCGCGATCTGCCGACGGAATGGAACCGTTTCTGTTCGCTTCCGTATGTCGAAGGCACGCTTCCGGACGAAAAGGGGCGCATCAGCCGCCGCTTCTCCAAAAGCGACGACGCGGCCGTCTCCGAACGCGTGATGCAGCGCCTCTCAAAGCGCGGCTTCATCAGCAGTTACCGCATCGACGGCAGCGAACTCAGATATGTGCTGTCTGAAAAAGCGCATACGCGCAATCTGTATCTTATGGCCGGCACCGTGCTGGAAATGTACACCGCGCTGGCCGCGACCGACACGGGGCTGTTCCGCGAATGCCATACGGAAGTGCTGCTGGACTACGACGGCGTTGTCTCCGGTAAGCCCGCGGATCCCGTGAATGAACTGGACGTGACGCTGATGTACGGTATACTTCCCGTACTGATCAGCTGCAAGAACACGACGGTCACGAAGGAATTCCTGTACGAGATCCGTACCATGGCGGATCACTTCGGCGGACGATACGCGGTGGCAATGATGGTATCTTCCAGAGAGACGCCGGAGCCGGTGCGCGAGCGGGCAAAGGAAATGGGTGTGGAGCTGGTGGACAACGTCCAGGACCTCACCCTGAGCGAATTCCGTGCGGCGATCCGCGGCGTGTTCGCATCTATCGCGGGCGGTAAAGAAACTATTTCTAAATAAAATCTGATATAAAGGGGACCGACTGTTTTGCTGGACGATATCAAACGCTTTGATATGAAAAAGCCCGCGCAGCGCATGCATCTCGGCCTGCTGATGCGGCTGCTCACCCTGCCGACGCTTATAAGCCATAAAAACAAACTCACAAAGTCCGGTATGGAAGGTATCAAACCGCCGTACCTGCTTTTATGCAACCACAACGCGTTCATGAACTTTTCCGTGGCGCTGAAGGCGACGCGCGGCCACCGGGTGAATTTCGTCGTAGCGATCGACGGCTTCCTGAAGCGCGAGTGGCTGCTGCGCTTTATCGGCTGTATCTGCAAGCGCAAATTCACCAGGGATACTGCGCTGGTGCGGCAGCTGAAGCTTGTTATGGAGCGGGGAGATATTGCCGCCGTGTACCCCGAAGCGCGGTATTCGCTGTGCGGCACCACCGCGGTATTGCCCGCGTCGGTAGGGAAACTCGCCAAATTGCTGCGGGTGCCTGTTGTCACCCTGATCTGCCACGGCCATCACGTGAATTCGCCCTTCTTTAACCTGCCCGATCACAAAGTGAAAGGTACTGAAGCTGAGATGACCTGCCTCCTGAGACCGGAGGAGCTGGAGATGCTTTCGGCGGAAGAGATCCAGAAACGCATCGAAGCCGCGTTCGTGTACGACGATTATACCTGGCAGGCGGAAAAGCGGCGCGCGGTCACATATCCCGGGCGTGCGGAAGGGCTGCACAAAGTATTGTACCAGTGCCCCAACTGCGGCGCAGAATACCGCATGAGTTCGTCGGGGACAACGCTCCGCTGCGATGCCTGCGGCAAAACGTGGACAATGGATGAATACGGCGCGCTGCACGCGACGGAAGGGAAAACGGAGTTCCCGCATATTCCGGACTGGTACGAGTGGGAGCGGGGCAACGTCCGCCGCGAAGTACGCGCGGGCACTTACGGCGCGACATACGAAGCTCACGTCTCCGCGCTGCCCAATCCGAAGCGATATATTGACCTGGGCAAAGCCGTACTCACCCACGACATGACCGGCTTCACCGTAAAAGGCCGTTATAACGGCGAGGAGTATGAGATGAAGCTGGCCGCCGCCAGCCAGTATTCGGTGCATATCGAGTACGAATACCTGGGCAAATACGGCGACTGCGTTGACCTTAACACGCTGGATGACACGCTGTATGTGTATCCGGAGGGCAAAAATTTCTCCGTCACCAAAATGGCTCTGGCGACGGAGGAATTGTACGTGTTTTATAACGGTAAAAACGGCTGATGTCGGCGTTGACGCCGCGCCGGCCTATGCGCGGTTTTTGATCTCGCCGAGCACCTTGCCGATAAATTCTTCCACACTCATCGTGATCGTCTCGGTATTGTCCCGGCGGCGGATCGAGATGTTGTTTTCATCGACTTCTTTCTGACCGATAATGATCATGTACGGCACGCGGTCGACCACCTGCGCCTCCCGGATCATATAGCCGATCTTTTCGTTGCGGTCGTCAAGCTCCGCACGAATGCCGGCGGCGGCCAGCGCCTCGTATACTTTTTCGCTGTATTCGGCAAAACGCTCCGATACTCTCAATACTTTGACCTGTGTGGGTGCCAGCCAGACCGGGAATTTGCCCTTGGTCTCCTCGATGATGTAGGCCATGAAACGGTCCAGAGAGCCCAGGATCGCTCTGTGCAGCACCACCGGAGTTTTGCGTTCGCCGTCTTTGTCGGTGTATTTCAGATCGAATTTGGCGGGCAGGCAGAAGTCCAGCTGGCAGGTGGAGAGCGTGATCTCGGCGCCGACCGCGGGCTTTACGTTGACGTCCAGCTTGGGTCCGTAGAACGCCGCCTCGCCGATCTCTTCCGTAAAGTCGATGCCCAGTTCCACGAGCACTTCTCTGAGGGCGGATTCCGCTTTGTTCCACATTTCGTCGTCCTGATGATATTTGACTTTGTCCTCGGGATCGCGCAGGGACAACACGCACCTGTAATTGGTGATCCCGAAGTCCTTATACACATCGAAGATGAGGTCAACGACTTTTCCGACTTCGTCCTTTATCTGATCCGGCGTGACGAACAGGTGCGCGTCGTTCTGGCAGAAATGCCGTCCGCGCTCGATACCTTTCAGCGTGCCGCTGGATTCAAAGCGGAAGTCGTGGGCGATCTCGCCGATCCTTATGGGCAGATCGCGATAGGAGTGCGCTCTGTGAGCGTAGATCATCATATGGTGCGGGCAGTTCATCGGCCGCAGAACGAAGCTTTCACCTTCCACTTCCATAGCAGGGAACATGTTGGCTTTATAGTGATCCCAGTGACCGCTGGTCTGGTAGAGGGCAACTGTGCCCACGCACGGAGTAAGCACGTGCTGATAACCTAGCGCGCGTTCTTTTTCCTTGATGTAATTTTCCAGCTCCTGCCATACGATGTAGCCTTTGGGCAGGAACATGGGCAGACCTTTGCCGACCAGATCGTCGCTCATGAACAGGCTCATCTCGCGGCCGATGCGGCGGTGGTCGCGCTGTTCGGCTTCACGCAGTTCGCGCATGAAATCATCCAGCTCCGGCTGGGTCTTGAACGCGGTGCCTTTGATGCGGGTGAGCATTTTGTTGTTGCTGTCGTTCTTCCAGTACGCACCGGAGAGCCCCAGCAGTTTGAAGGCTTTGAGTCCTTTGGTATACGTAAGGTGCGGACCTACGCACATGTCGATATACTCGCCCTGCTGATAAAAGCTGATCACCGCGTCGTCCGGAAGGTCGCCGATGTGCTCAACTTTGTACTTTTCGCCGCGTTCCTGCATGAGGGCAATGGCCTCCGCCCGCGGAAGTACGAACGGTTTTATGGGCAGATTTTCTTTGATGATCTTGCGCATTTCTTCTTCGATGCGGGGCAGATCTTCGTCGGAGATCTTAGCGTCGCCGAAGTCAACGTCATAATAAAATCCTCTCTCGTTGGCCGGCCCGTACGCGAAATCCGCGCCAGGGTAGAGCCGCTTGATCGCCTGTGCCATGATATGCGCGGCGGAATGCCGGAGCACGTGCAGCTCTTCTTCAGCGTCGTTCAGTTCGGCAACGCGGCCGTCGTTGTAAATTACTTTCATGTTTTATACCTCTTCCTTTTCTTCCGGG
Source organism: uncultured Ruminococcus sp. (assembly GCA_902782885.1). Lineage (GTDB taxonomy): Bacteria > Bacillota > Clostridia > UBA1212 > UBA1255 > UBA1255. Next base: position 6,024 of record CACZOW010000039.1, read on the forward strand.
TCTTGAACCGGTTCGATCCAGCTCGCGCGGTCCGAAATAAAAACACCCCGGACGGGCGGACTGTTGTCCATGCCGTCAAGGGTGCGATATCTCACACGGTTCCACCTTGAACTTTAACTCGATCAGTCGCTCCACTCACGCAGGAAAGCGTCGGTACTTACTCTGCCGTCTTTTCGGGCGGTCATTTCTGCGCCGCGGCTCCGGAGCGGTCTTCGTCAATGTGCCCCGGAAGCTCGCACCGGCCGCTTCCTCTCTGTACGTGGACAACAAAGGCTACTTTCTCCTTCAACGCCTTTACAGGTGAGGATTTTACCACCGTTGCCGGCTGCTGTCAACAACAATTCATCAATACGCCGCGTCCAGCACCCCGTGCTCCATTGACGGATCCATCAGCGGCTGGCGTTCGAAGCGGGATTTTATCGGGATCTCACAGTGGGACATGCTGCTTCGGAGAAAACCATCCATGATCTCCAGCACATGATACGTCTGGGCGCAGTTGGCCCGGAACGGCCGGCCGGTCTCAAGCGCTTTAGCCATATCCGCCAGCCCGAGACCGCGGCAGTTATCCGAATAATCGAAGGCGAGCGGGATCTCCTGCAGGCCGTTTTCCGGAGTGAAGAGCTTGACGGGGCCGCCGAAGAAGTTCGGATCCGGGACATATAAAGTGCCTTTGGTGCCGTATACTTCGAGCCGCGCCTGACCGGGGTAGTACACGTCGAAGGTGGTGTACAGCGTGCCGACGGCGCCGTTAACAAAGCGCATATTGCCTGCGTATAATGTGGGAACATCGACTTTTATGATCTCGCCGTTGTGGGGAGCAGAGGTGATCTGGCGCTCAGGAAACGTGGTCCGCGTCATGGCGGAGACGGCTTCAACGTTGCCGCAGAGATTGACCATTGCAGTCAGGTAGTATGGTCCCATGTCGAGCATAGGGCCGCCGCCGGGTTTGTAATAGAATTCCGGATCCGGATGCCAGGTCTCGTGACCGTGGCAGATCATGAAGCCCGCGCAGCCCACGATATCGCCGATGACTCCGTCGTCGATCAGTTTACGGCATGTCTGGATACCTGCGCCTAAAAATGTATCCGGCGCGCCGCCCAGCATCAGTCCTTTGGCTTTCGCTACATTTAAAAGTGCCTGCCCCAGATCCGCGTACGCGGCGAGCGGCTTTTCGGAGTAAACATGTTTTCCGGCGTTCAGTGCCGACATTGTTACCAGAAAGTGCTCGACCGGCCGGGTGATGTTCAGTACGATATCCACTTCCGGATCCGCGAACAGTTCGTACATATCCTTGTAGATCTTCGGCACGTTGTACAGCTTCGCGGCGTTCTGCGCACGCTCGGGTATCAGATCGCACACGCCCAGAACTTCGATCTCCTTAAAGCGTTTAGTGATGTTTTCAAGGTAAATGCCGCTGATGGCGCCGCAGCCGACAAATCCGATCTTTACTGTAGCCATGTTGTCCTCCTTTTGCGACCGTCCGATCCGCGGTCAATACATTTTCGCATTGTTCTCAAAACGTTCCGGTGTGAGACCGTTGTCGATCACGACCTGCCGGCCCTCCGCC
>CACZOW010000040.1 GCA_902782885.1 uncultured Ruminococcus sp.
ATATTTGAACGAAAGAGGGGAGCTGCATGTTGATTATAGAGTTATTGATCTTGTTATTTGCCCACCTTTGGCCCGGGATCGTATTCCTGTTGTTTATCGTCAAAGACATACGCCTCATCGAAGATAAATACTGGCGGGCTGCCGGGTATCAGCTGGATAAGCTGAAAAAAATACTGGTGGTGTTGTCCCTGCTCGTAATACCGGTGATATTGACGGTTGGCAGGACGATCTATGTGTGGACCGACATACTGACGGACCCGGATGTGCTGACGAACCCGGATGTGTTATTGTGGATATTGTCCGTTCCGTTATGTATAATCTCGTGTGCGGTCGCGGAGGCAATTTTGCTCAATCGCGGCGAAGAAAAACACCGTGCGCTGCCCTGGGGGCTGGCGGCGGTCAACGCGGTCTCCGCCCTGCTTTTGGCCGCGCTCCTGGCCGCGCTGGTCTTTTGCGGCCGCGATTTTGTGGATTGGATATACGGTTATTATTATACGCCTCCGTACGACCCCTGGAAGATGATCGATCTTGTACCGGCTATCGCCATGGCGATCGTGATATTGGAAGCCGTGCTGCTGGCGAAGCAGCTGTTTTTCGCACTGCGCTTCCGGACCGGGGCTGAGTATATTCCCCTGCATTTGATCATGATCGGCGCGGATCTGCTGGTGACCGGTCTTTCGCTGATATTGCCCCGCGCGATCCGAGATCCGGACCGGTACATTTTTATATGCTTTTTGCTGCTGTTTTTGCTGAATGCGGGCGCCGTTGCCGCAGTGATCGTCCTGCAGGTGCGGGGCAGACATAAAGTTAAAATGTCTGCATTTGCGGCACAGCCGCCGGCTGCTCCGCTCAGCGAACAGAGCGTCAGCATGGACAGCATCAGCACTAACCTTGACATCGGCGGGGACATGATCGTAACGACCAGAAAGTAGGGAAAAATATTGTCCGGATTATTCAGCAGGATCGGAAACGGAGTGCAGAAGATCGTTGACCGTTTTATGGGCAGCGGCCTTTCGCAGGAAGAGACGCGCGCCGAGGGGGAGCGGTACGTAACGCCCGGCATCGGCGAGGCGTGCCGGAAAGCGGCGGCGGAGAGCATTGTCCTCCTGAAGAACGACGGCATGCTGCCGTTGTCGAAGGACAAGACGGTGGCGGTGTTCGGGCGCTGTCAGCTGGACTGGTTTTATGTGGGGTACGGCAGCGGCGGCAACGTTCACGCGCCGTATTACGTGAATCTGCTCGATGGTCTGGACAATGCGGGGGCGGCGTACGACCGCGAACTGGCGGATACGTACCGGCGCTGGACCGGGTCGCCGAAGCACAAAGCCAACCACGGCTGGTGGGGGCACTGGCCTTTCAGTCATCCGGAGATGGTGCCGGACGCGGAGACGCTCAGGCGGGCCGCGGATAATACGGATACCGCGCTGGTGGTGATCGGCCGCGCCGCCGGGGAAGACCGGGACAACCGGCTGGAACCGGGCAGCTACTACCTGACCGACGCGGAACTGCGGCTGCTGGACCGGGTCACGGAGGCGTTCGCGCACGTTGCCGTCGTGCTCAACACCGGCAGCATCATCGATATGGCGTGGACGGAGCGGTACGGGGACAAATTGTCCGCGCTGCTGATCGCGTGGCTGGGCGGCATGGAGAGCGGCAACGCGGTGGCCGACGTGCTGTACGGCGCCGTCGATCCGTGCGGCCGGCTGCCGGATACGATCGCGCGCCGGTATGAAGATTATCCCTCCGCCGCGAATTTCGGCGGCAAAAAGTTCAACGAGTACCGCGAAGGTGTTTTCACGGGCTACCGCTTTTTTGATGCGCATCCGGAAAAGGTGCTGTGGCCGTTCGGGTCCGGGCTGAGCTACGCGCGGTTCGAGTACGGGGCGCCGGGGGACAATGTGCGCCTGATCAGTGATTCCGATGCGGAAGGGGCGGCGCCTTCCCGGCTGCGCGCGGAGATCACCGTTTTTTGTACAGGGGGACAGACCCCGTGTTCAAAAAGCCCGTGTTCAAAAAGCCGGACTTCGGTGGCGCTGTATTGCCGCCTGCCGGAGGGCAATATTCCCAAACCGCGCCGGGTGCTGATCGGTTTCGGTATGACGCGGGAGTTGGTAGCGGGAGAGGCGGACCGCCTGGTGCTGGAGGCGGACGTCAAAAGTCTCGCTTCGTTCGATGAGGCGCGTTCCGCCTTTGTGCTCGAGGCGGGCCAATACGAATTTTACGCGGAGTCAACAAAAATCGGCGAAATTTCGCTCGATTTCTGCATTTTAGAACAATGTGCCGAGATCTGCACGTCGAGCGCCGCGCTGCGCGAGCGCATCCTTTCAAATTTGAACAAGGGGACAGACCCCGTGTTTAAAAACGGGGTCGAAAACGTTGCCGGAGCGGACCGCGCCGCCGGGATCGCCGGGCGCCTCACGGACGATGAGCTGGCCGCGTTGACCCGGGGCCACGGCATGATGAATTCGCCGCTGGGGACGAAGGGCAACGCCGGCGTACTGGGCGGCATCACTCCCTCTCTGCGCGCCGCCGGTATACCGCCCATCGTGACCTCGGACGGACCGGCGGGACTCCGGCTCGCGGCGTATTGTGCGCTGCTGCCGTGCGGGACCGCGTTGGCCGCCTGCCGGGACACGGCGCTGATCGAGCGCCTGTTCGCGCTGGTGGGGCAGGAAATGGCGCATTACGGCGTTGACGTCTTCCTCGGCCCCGGCATGAACCTCCACCGCAACCCGCTCTGCGGCCGGAATTTCGAATATTTTTCAGAAGACCCGGTGCTCACCGGCACGACCGCCGCCGCCGTGGTGCGCGGCATCCAGTCCGCGGGCAAAGCCGCCTGCCCGAAGCACTTCGCGTGCAACAACCAGGAATTTCGCCGCAACACCAACGACTCCCGGCTGTCAACGCGCGCGCTCCGCGAACTCTACCTCCGCGGTTTCGAGATCTGCGTCAAGACCGCCGCGCCGCTCACGCTCATGACCTCCTACAACAAGGTCAACGGCGTCTGGGCCCACTACAATTACGACCTGGCCACTACCGTCCTCCGGGACGAGTGGGGCTTCGGCGGCACCGTCATCACCGACTGGTGGATGCGGCGCTCAAAAAGCCCCGAATTTCCCCGCCTCCGGGACAACGCCTACCGCGTCCGCGCGGGCGTTGACGTCCTTATGCCGGGCAACTTCAGCAAGTCCTCCCGCCGCTTCCGCCGCGACCGCTCCCTGCTGCGCCGCCTCGACGCGCCCGGCTTTCTCACGCGCGCCGAGCTGCGCCGCACCGCCGTCAACGTGATCCGGCTGGGAGAGAAGGTCAAATGAGGTCTGAATGCCTGGGTAAATGAGGCTTTAGTGCCTGGGTAAATGTCACTCCGCAGCTTTGGGTAAATGTCGGATGGCGCTCTTCCGGGGCCAGACAGGCAATTATCGGGCGGGGCTTCCCGTTCGACTGATCCCTACAACCTGTTCCGCGGCCGGAATCCCGCCGCTCGAGGCGGTCGGCCGCTCCTTCTGACCCGATCGCGGCCGGGAACGCACGCTCGAGGCGGTCGGCCGCTCCTTCTGACCCGATCCGCGGCCGGATTTCGCCGGCCGCTCCGCATTCTCGCTCATTTTTTTCGGGCGCCTCTGGTATAAAAACACTAATATTTGCTTGAATTTATCCAGAATTGCCTTTTTCGCAGTCTTGCTCTCGCTCATTTTTGCTTGCCGAGCCTTACAAATGGTATAAAAACTCTAAAATCCTTTAATATTATCCAGATCGAATCGGAGATATTTTGCGCTCATGGTATAAAACGCTAAATAAATGAAAAAATTATCCAGCTGCAAGACCACAGAAGGAGCCCAATGGCATCGAGATGGAGCCAAAAATGGTATAAGAGAGCCCAAAAATCATTGAATTTATCCAGAATCCG
>CACZOW010000041.1 GCA_902782885.1 uncultured Ruminococcus sp.
ACTTGACAGCAAAATAGTTTGGTGTTATACTCTAATTTGCTGTTTTCTGCACTCTGCGCGCAAAACCGCGCGGGCGCGAAAAACCGCACAGAACCGGACGAGAAAAAACAGGGGGTGTAATATATGATCAGACCTTTCCAACCTAAGAGAAGACAGAGAAAAAAAGTTCACGGATTCAGATCCAGAATGAGCACTGCTAACGGCAGAAAAGTTCTTGCCAGAAGACGCCTGAAAAGCAGAAAAGTGCTTTCCGCATGACATCGCGCGGCAGGATGCCGCGTCGCGTGACAAAATGAAAGCTACGCTGAAGCAAAACCGCGAATTTCAGAGAGCGTACAAAAAGGGACAGTATAAGGCCGGAAGATTTATCGTGGTCTATGCGGTCCCGAATAAGCTTGAACATAACCGTACCGGCATCTCTGTAGGGCGCAAGTTCGGCAACAGCGTTCAGCGAAATCATGTGAAGCGGCTGATACGCGAAAGCTACCGCAGCCTGAGCTCCCGGATGAAAACAGGGTACGACCTTGTGATCATGGTACGGGCGGCCAGAAAGACCGCACCGGCGCAAAACCGCAAATTCAAGGCGGAGACCGTGCCGGAATACCGGGACATATACGGCGAAATGGAGCGGTCGCTGAAAAAGCTGGGACTGATATGACTGATATGTTAAGAAAAGCGTTTATTTTGCCAATAAAATTCTATCAGAAACATATTTCTCCCCTGAAGAGACCGTGCTGCAGGTTTTATCCCTCATGCAGCGAATACGCGGTCCAGGCGATCAGCAAACACGGCGTCGTAAAAGGCTGCGGACTCGCGGCATACCGTATATTGCGGTGCAATCCGTTCTGCAAAGGCGGGGTTGACCCGGTACCTTAGACCAGAACGAACCGACCCGGCGGACCGGTGTGCTGTATCAGGCTGCCGGTCCCTCAGAAAGGTTTTAACACCATATGATGGACTTTATTGCAAAGCCTTTCGGGGCTTTGATGGAATTCATTTATAATAATCTCGCGTTCCACAACTACGGCGTTGCGATAATCATCTTTACGCTGTTCGTAAAGATCGTGCTGCTTCCGCTTACCGTAAAACAGCAGCGCAGTATGGAACGGCAGCAGATGATCCAGCCGGAACTCGAGGCGCTCCAGAACAAATATAAAGATGACCGGAAAAAGCTGCAGGAAGAGCAGATGAATCTGTACACAAAGTACAACATCAGCCCTATGAGCGGCTGCCTGCCCATGCTGCTTCAGTTCCCGATCATTCTGGCGATCTACCAGATAATCAGACGCCCGCTCACTTATATTGCGGGACTTTCGTCCGGCGATGTAAAAGAACTGATCGGAAAAGTCAACGAGACCTGGGCAAACGGCAGAGGCTGGTCCGGCTACGAGATCCAGGCCAACAAGCATTTTATAGATCAGGCCGCGAGTTTCGCGGATCTGACCGGACAATCCGGACAATGGATCAACATGAAGTTTTTAAAGATCTTCGACCTGGGCGAAACGCCGAAGTGGAAGGTCTGGGAATACGGAGATCAGTGGAAAGTTTATCTTCCGCTGCTTTTGATACCCATTCTGGCGGTGGCAACGTCGTATCTGCAGATGTTCATTTCCAACCGCCTGAACAACGCCAACAAAAAGAAAGATGACAAAGAGCAGCCCGCGCTGGCAGGAATGAACGGCATGCTTAAAATATTGCCGCTTATGACGCTGTTTATCGCGTTCGTAGTTCCGGCGGGTCTCGGTTTTTACTGGATCGTCAGCAATATCTTCGGTATCCTGCAGACCATCCTGTTAAAAAAGCTGTTCAATATAAAGAAGGAAGGAAGTGCCTGAAATGGCAAGATCCGTAGAAAAAAGCGCAAAAACAGTTGAAGAAGCCATCGAACTCGCGCTCAACGAGCTCGGACTGGATCAGGAAGACGTAGATGTGGAGATCATTGACAGCGGTTCCAAACCGATGCTGGGACTGATCGGCGGTCATGACGCCGTTGTCCGCGTGACCGAAAGCGTCTCGGCGCTGCGCAAAGTTTCCGACTATCTGGATACGCTGCTGGAAGCCAGCAAAGATTCCGACGACAGCGACGTTAAGTACTATATCCGCGAGGAAGAGGAAGACGGACAGCCGGTCATCAAAGTTGACATAAGCGGCACCGACGTGGCGTACCTGATCGGCAAGCACGGCGACACGCTGTACGCGATCAATACGCTGGCGGGCATCATTGCCAACCGCGATTCCGACGAGTATACCCGCGTTGTCATCGACGTGGCGGATTACCGCAAACACCGCGAGCAGACGCTCATCAGCATGGCCAACCGCGCCGCTTCCAAAGTGGTCAAATTCAAAAAGCCGGTGTCCATGGCCGCGATGCCCGCGTCCGAGCGCCGAATCATCCATACCGCGCTTCAGGGCAGCAGCCGCGTGATCACCGAAAGCGAAGGCGAAGAGCCCAACCGCTACGTGGTAGTCAAGCCGAAGCCCTACGTAAAGGTATTCTGATAACCGCGATGAACAGCGATACTATCGGCGCGATCTCCACACCGCCCGGAAACGGCGGCATCGGGATTATCCGTGTCAGCGGCCCGGCGGCCATAGAGACGGTGGACGGGATCTTCGCGTCGCGCAGACAAAACAGTGAAGCGTACAGCATACGGACCGCACACGAGGTGGTCCGTATGTCTGCTTTTACTATGAAGCACGGCTATATCTTCGATCCCGACACGGCGGACGGCGACGGC
>CACZOW010000042.1 GCA_902782885.1 uncultured Ruminococcus sp.
ATTAAATTGTCCGCGGGCGCCTATCAGGACAGCGGCGACAGCAGCGTTTACCGCGGCCACAACGGCACGGTCACTTACGAAATGGAGCTCCCTGACGGCGGTGTGCTGTACGCGTATTTCGGCCGCAACCGCAACAACGAATCCCGCCTGCGCGTGATCAGAAACGGCGTGCCCGGCGAGGAACTCACGCTGTACCGCGGCGAGACCAACTGCATCCAGCGCCTCGGACAATACGCTCCCGGCGAAAAAGCCGTCTTTGAATTCGAGCTGTCTTCCGGCGCGCTGTACACGCAGGACAACCTTTTCTACGTGCTGGACACCCAGGTCCTTCAGGAGCAGACGGACGCCATGAAGGCGCGCGCGCTGACGATCACCAAATTCGGCTCCGGCTACATCCGCGGCACGCTTCCGGACGCGGCTTCGGGCGGCGGGACAATGCTGATCCAGGTCCCTTACAACGCGGGCTGGACCGTCAAGGCGGACGGCGTCAAAGTGCGGACCGCCGCACTTCTTGAAGGCCTGCTTACCGCCGAGATCCCCGCCGGTACGAAGACCGTGGAGATCCGTTTCCGCGCCAAAGGCGAACTGCCCGGTCTCGCGCTTTCCGGCGCCGCGCTGGTGTTCTGCGCCGCTTCAATGCTTGCCGCGGTGATCAAAAAACGAAGATTTAGTGCTTGAGTAAAGGTACTCAAACCACCATTTACCCAGGAAACAAGCCTCATTTACCCAAGCACTAAAGCCTTGCTTCCCCGCCCGGAGTGTGCGATAATATTGACAGCAAAACGCGTTGCCCCTGGGGCGGCACGGCGAGCAGCGCTCGCGGCCGCGCACGGGCAGAAGGAGAGACATAATGGACCGGTTCCGGCAGCAGCTTGTATTCCTTACGGAGATTGACCGCATGAAGACCGTTTACCGCCGCAATGTGGTCATTGACCGCAGCCGTCAGGAGGATGACGCCGCGCATTCGTGGCACATGGCAATGTTCGCGCTGGTGCTGGCGGAGTACGCGCCCGCGGCGCTGGACATGCTCACAGTGCTAAAAATGTGCCTCGTTCATGACCTGGTGGAAGTGTACGCGGGGGATACGTTCTGCTACGATGCCGCGGGAAATCTGGACAAGGCGGAACGGGAAAAACTGGCGGCGGACAAATTGTTCACGCTGCTGCCGGAAGGGCAGGGCGGCGAATACCGCAAACTCTGGGAAGAGTTTGACGCACCGTCAACGCCGGAAGGCTGGTTTGCGGCGGCAATTGACCGGCTGCAGCCGTTTATTCTTAATTTCAACACGGACGGCCACACCTGGCACCTGGCGCCGGTCAAACGGGCGGATCTGCTCCGGCGCATTGACCCGGTGCGCACCGGAATGCCCGCGCTCTGGCCGGAGATCCTGAAAATGGTGGACGAGGCGATCGCGCGGGGGATGCTTCCGGCGGAGACAGCGGAACGCGGGAAGGAGTGCTCAAATTGAAAAATATAGCAAGGTTATTATGTGCCGTACTGGTGTGCGGCCTGCTCATTACCGGATATTCGGGAGGTACGACTACCATGGCAGCTGACAACACTACCGCGCTTTTTGACGGCTCAGTAAGCACTAAAGATTATGAGCAGCTGAGGCTCCTGAACAATGAAGTCGAGGTCCAGTTCAGCGTCAACGCGCCGGTCCGGGCGCTTAGAATTTATATTTCCAAAGCCTCGATCTCCAGCAAAGAAGGTGTTTTAACAGGGCGGCTGTACCGCTGGGCGGGCTGCATCGGAGACACGCTGCGCGGCGAAGTGCTGGCCGAGCAGGCGTTTTCGGACGTTGCTGCCGGGAATGAAATTGAATTTGACCTCACCGGGGGCGGTACGAAGGCTCCCGCAGCGGCAGGGGAATACGTGCTGTATCTGGGAGAAACGCTGGTCAATATTTCCGTCGGACTCGTGCCCGGCAGCAGCGGGGCGCGGACGTATTACAACAGTTCGGCAGTTGCCGGCCGGGATGCCGCGGTCAGAATCGTATGGGCAGACGGCGCGGGAAACATTGCCCCCGTGTCGGAAAACCGGCCGCGGTACGTGCAGTCCGCGGATACATGGGTGGTCACGGACGGTCTGGGCCGCAAAGTTGTGAACAGCTATACCGACACGCGCCGGGAGAACAAGACCGTAGGCCTGTTTTTCCACACCTGGCACACCAGCAACAGCGGCATGGGCACGCGCAACATCACAACGATCCTGAAAGAGCATCCGGAGATACAGAACGATTTCTCCAGCAAGCTGTGGGGCAGCGCGGGGGCGTATTTCTGGAACGAACCGATCTGGGGCTATTACCGCTCCGACGACGAATGGGTGCTTCGGAAACAGGCGGAACTGCTGGCGGACGCGGGTGTTGACGCGGTATTCTTTGACAACACCAACGGCACGACGACGTTCATTGACGACGCCCTGACGCTGTGCCGGGTATGGGCAAAAGCGCGGGCGGACGGCGTCAAAACGCCGCAGATCTCATTCATGCTGCCGATGTTCGATTACAACGACGTGGCGGTGCAGCTCCGGGAGATATACAGCCGGCTGTACGGCGCGGGTCTGTACCAGGACCTGTGGTTCTACTGGAAGGGCAAACCGCTGATCGTGGGCTACCCCGGCAATCTGCGGCTTTCCAACAGCAAGGACAAGGAAATATTCGACTTTTTCAATTACCGCGTGATCAATCACTCGCAATCCGCGGACAACGTCCAGGTTCAGAACGAGGACGGTACGCCGGTGGTAATGGGCGCGATCCAGCCGGAGATCAAAGAAAACTATCAGCTCTGGAACTGGATCTCCGTTTATCCGCAGCTGATCAACCGCAATCCGGACGGCAGCCCGGAGCAGGTGGCGGTGGCGATCGCCCACAACTGGTGCGCCGAAACTCACCTAACCGCCATGAACAATCCGAAATTCCAGGTGTTCGGCCGGCATTACGATCCGAAAAAGGGCGCTGTGGACACCCGCGAGAACGCTAAGCTTTACGGCAAATACTTCAGTACGCAGTGGGAGTACGCGCTGGAAGTCGATCCCGAATTCGTCTGGGTGACCGGCTGGAACGAATGGGTCGCGGGGCGGTTCAAGGAC
>CACZOW010000043.1 GCA_902782885.1 uncultured Ruminococcus sp.
ATCGTTGACGAGAACGTGGTGATCCCGGACAACGTCAAGTCCATCGGTGCCTTCACCTTCAACGGCTGGAAGGAGATCAAGGACCGCGAATTCTACGGTTCCAAACTGCCCAAGAGCATCACGATACCGGACGGCGTCACGCGCATCGGCGATTACGCCTTCTATTTCTGCGAGAATCTGGACACGGTATTTATCGCGGATACCGTCACCGAGATCGGTGAAAAGGCGTTCTACGGCTGCAGCAATATCACTTCAGTGCACATTCCCGACGGTGTCACGGAGATCGGCGATTACACCTTCTACGGCTGCACCAAACTGACCGAAGTCAGACTGCCCGAAGGCCTCACTTCCATCGGACGCTACGCGTTTTATAACTGCGACGCGCTGACGACTCTGGAGATACCCGCAAGCGTCAGCAAAGTCGGCGCCTTCGCGTTCACCGGTACGCCCTGGTTCGATTTCCACAACGAGAAACTGTTCATGATCGGCGACACACTGGTCAAATACAACGGCGAGTCTCACGCGGTACTGCCCGACTCCGTCCTTTCCATCTGCGGCGGCGCGTTCGAGAACGAATCCACCGTTTCCGTAACGCTCCCGGCGGCAATGACCACTATCCCCGAGTACGCGTTCTCCGGCTGCGTCAACCTCAAGGAGATCGGTCTGGATAACGTCACCGCTATCGAAGAGCGCGCGTTCAACGGCTGCAAGGCGCTTACTGCCACCGTTGACACCTCCGCGGTCAACGTCGCTCCCGACGCCTTCACCAACTGCCCCAACGTCGTGCTGAAGTAACAGCGTTCCGGCGGCAATAAGTTAATAGTATTAAAACGGCCCGCGGTAAACGGGCCTTTTTTTTGTGCGGCAGCGGCGCAGTAGTTCCTCATTATTGCTCATTATTGCTCATTTTTGAGGTGAGAGCGCCGCCTGCAACCAGGCAAAAAATCAAATAACTATTTTTTTTCGGATTTCTCCTGCAGCAGTTCCCTCGCATGGCGCAGCGAGATCTCCGTGAGCGCGCCGCCATCCAGCAGGCGCGCGATCTCTTCGACACGGCGGACGCCGGAAAGAAGCTCGGCGGAAGTGGAAGTATTGCCGTCTTTGACAAATTTGGAAATATAAATGTGATTGTCCGCCGCCGCGGCCAGCTGCGCGTGATGCGTAACGCAGATGACCTGGCGCAGATCGGAAACAGTCTTAAGTTTTGACGCGATCCGGCGCGCCGCCAGGCCGCTGATGCCGGTGTCGATCTCATCGAAAATAAGAGTGGAGACGTTGTCCGAGCGGTTCTGCACCGTCTTGATCGCCAGCATGATGCGGGACAGCTCGCCGCCGGACGCGATGCGCGAAAGTGGTTTCAAAGGCTGCCCCGGATTGGGAGAGATCAGGAATTCCACGCGGTCCAGGCCGTCCGGTCCGAACTCCGCGTCGCCGCCGGCCTCCGGCTCGTAAAAGAAATCTACGTCGGTGCGGAACTCGGTAGAAGCCATCTCCAGATCCCGGAGTTCCGACATTATGCGTTCGCTGAGCGCGGAGCCCGCCTCGGTACGGCGCGCGGAAAGCTCGCCCGCCAGTTCAAACAGCCTATTCGACAGGTCGCCCAGGCGCGCGGAGATCTCCGCCGCGTGCTCCTCCGAATCCGTCAGAAACGCCAGCCGTTCGGCCGCCCGGTCCCGGAATTTCATGATCTCGGCGTACGTCTCGCCGTACTTGCTTTTCAGCCGGAACAGATAATCCAGCCGGCGGCTCACCAGTTCCGCTTCCTGAGGGTCGTATTCGGCCTTTCCGGCCGCTTCTGCAAGCTGCGCGATAAAATCTTCAAACTCAAAATAAAGCGATTCTGCGGCCTCTGAGAGCGTTTTAAACTGATCGCTCAGTTCCGCAGCCCGCGCTGTGTTCGAACGGATGCCGCCCAGCAGCGCCCCGACGCCGCCTTCACTGCCGGGACCCGTTTCCGCCGCGTCGCTCCCCGCTTCCGCCAGGGCACTCTCCAGCAGCCCGCGTATCTTCTCCGCGTGGGCTAAAAAGCGGCTGCGCTCCGAAAGGTACTCCTCTTCATCCGGGGACAATTGCGCCCCGTCGATCTCCCGGATCTGGTAGCTCAGCAGATCGATCGTGCGCGCCCGCTCCGCCGGACTCCCCGAAAGCGCTTTCAGGCTGCGATTTAGTTCTTTATATTCGGCGAGTGCCGCGTGATACTTATCCAGCGTATCTTTGATCGCGTCGCCGCAGAACGCGTCCAGCAGTCTGAGCTGCACCTGTTCATCCACCAGCAGGCGGCTTTCGCTCTGGCCGTGGATGTCTACCAGCGTCTCGCCGATCCGGCGCAGCGCGGCGGAGGCAACACTGTTCCCGTTGACCCGGCATACGTGGCGCCCGCCCGCGGAGATCTCCCGCTCCAGCACCAGTACGGCGCTGTCCGCGGCATCGGTGTCGATCGATCCGGGCAGTACCGAATTGACTGCCCCGGCGGTCTCCGGCGTCAATCCGACAAACTCCCCCCGCACCGAACCGCTCCTGCAGCCCGTGCGGACAATATCTTTTTTGACCCGCGAGCCCAGCAGCGCGCCGATCGAATCGATAATAATGGATTTGCCCGCGCCGGTCTCGCCCGTAAGGCAGTTCATTCCGCCGGTGAACCCGATGGTGATATCTTCGATCAACGCTATATTTTTGATACTAAGCGATCTGAGCATATAAATCCACTCCGCCGGCCGGTCATCCCGCCGGTCAGTCAGCCCGCAGGCCGGTCACTCCGCCAGCCGCGCGAACCGCATCGACAGTTCGGACGCCAGCCCCTCGGTCTTGCAAACGAGCAGTACGGTATCGTCGCCGGCAATTGACCCCAGCACGCCCCGGAGCTGCATGGAATCCACCGCGGACGCCAGCGCGCCGGCAAGGCCCGAGAGCGTCCGGATGACCAGCAGATTGCCCGCAAAATCACATGAAACAAACGAGTTTTTAAACACCGGCATAAGTTTTTCCGGCATATCCGCGTCCGCGTGCAGCAGCGCCGCGTACATCTGCCCGCCGTCCGGAGCCGCCTGCTTGATCAGATTAAGCCTTTTGATGTCCCGGGACACGGTGGCCTGACCCACGGTAAAGCCGCGTTCTGTAAGACGCCTGAGCAGTTCCTCCTGCGTCGCGATCGGTTCCTCCGCGATGATCTTCAGTATTTCTTCGTGTCTGTCTTTTTTCACGGTCAGTCCCTCCCTGCTCCGGCCAGTTTGCGCCGCCGGCCCTCAGCTTTACGCCGCAGTACTTCGTAGAAATTCGGCGGGTCGATGCGGACTATCTTAACGCTGCGTCCCGAAGGCAGGCAGCGGCATACGTATCCCTTTTCAAAACGGATGTTTTTATGGCCGTCCACCGATACGAACATCGAGTCGTGCTCCAGGCACATGCTGAGCTTCACTTCGCTGCCGCCGCCGGCAACGATCGGCCGTCCGTCGGTGAAGTGCGCGCATACGGGAGTAACGACGATCACGTCGTTGCCCGGCTCCACGATCGGTCCGCCGGAGGACATCGAGTACGCCGTTGACCCGGTCTGGGTGGCGACCACGATGCCGTTGCAGGGGTAATTGTCAACGAACGCTCCCCCGATGCACACAGTCACATACGCGAGCCTTGCCAGCGTACCGCGCTCCAGCACACAGTCGTTGAGGGCGTATTCGTCAAATTTAACGCCGCCTTCCGCGTCCGTGACCAGCACCCGCAGCACCCGCCGCTCCTCTATGACGTAATCCCCTTTCGCCAGCCGGCGGATGACCGGCTCCGGATCGTCGTGTTCAAATTCCGTGAGGAGCCCCAGGTTGCCGAGATTAAAGCCGCATATGGGCAGATCGCGCTCCAGCGCCTTAGCCGCGGTGCGCAGAAACGTGCCGTCGCCGCCCACGCTTATGAGCAGGTCCGCGCGGGAGATCACGTCCCCGCAGTCGCTCAGACCCGCCACCAGCGCGCAGGGCCCGCTCTCCGTACCGCGCACTTTATCCACGGTACGCGCCAGCAGCTGCGCATACTCTATACATTCGTTTTTGTGTTCGTCGTATACGATCCCGATAATCATTACGGCAAGCCTCCGCTCCGGCGCGCCTTGCGCCCGCCTCGTGCCGTCAATTATAATTTGAAACCGGTGCGTCTGTCAATTCACCACAGCGGTACGCACGCGCCGTCAAGATATTCCAGCTTATGCACGCGGTCAAGTTCGCACGAAATCTGCATTATTTCCGGGCTGTTTTCACGCGTTTCCGCACTTTCGGCGGCGTCAATACCGTTGATCTTATCCAAAATTCCCTTCAGCGCGACCTCCGGACGCAGATTTGCCTCATTTCCGGCAGCCAGGATCGCCGTAAAGGCGCACCCGCGTTCCGGAATATCGGCAATATCCGTACCGAAGCTGTGGATCAGCGGCCGTATATCTACGTTTTTCACACCGCTTTTGGATTTTTTGGCGGTAATAATGGGGGTGCCGGCCTCGAGACAGCGCCGGAGCTTTTCGGGAAATATTTCCCGGGACGCGGCGTCGGGGAAGCTCAGTTCCATGCGGTAGCGGCAAAAAGCCACGGGGCGCATGACGTTGCCCTCTCCCGGCTCCAGATGCCGGATCTTCAGCGGAACTATGCCCTCCGGCAGCGAGCCCCGCAGCAGTTCCATAATACTGTCGGTATCCGCCGGCCCCGACAGCTGCATATCCACATATTCCGCTTCGCTGGTCATGCCGAGGGGCAAAGGCGCGCTGAACACCAGCTCGGCGTGAGGATTGAAGCCCTGGGAGTACACCAGGTCCAGCCCGGTGCGCCGCGCCATGCGTGTGAATATTTTCAGCAGATCCAGATGGGAGATATATTTAGCGCGGCCGGTCTTACTGAATCTGATCCTGTATTTTTCCAACGCAGATCCCCCTTCCGTACGACTGTACGCCGCAGCCGGCGCATTTTGACGCGCAGTTAGGCGTAACGATTCCCTGCTTTGCCCGATCGAGTTCGCGCTGAAGGAACCGCTTCGTAACACCTACGTCAACATGATCCCACGGCAGCGCCTCGTCCGTTTCGCGTTCGCGCCGGTTGAAATCTTCGGCGTGCAGGCCGTTTGCGGCAAATGCATCCATCCAGCGGCCGTAATCCAGATACTCCTGCCAGGCGTCAAAGCGCGCCCCCGCTTTCCAGGCGCTGTATATAACGTCGCCGATGCGGCGGTCGCCCCGTGAGATCGCGCCCTCCAGCACCGATGTCTCGGGATCGTGCCAGCTGAAACTGACGCGGCGGCTGAGATGCTGTTTGATAACGTCCTGACGGCGCCGGATCTCCGGCACGGGTATCTGCGGCGCCCACTGGAACGGCGTGAACGGTTTGGGCACGAACGTGGATACGCTCACGGTAATGCTGGGACGGCGGGCTTTGCGGCCGGCGTGCACGTCGTCGTACACCGCCAGCACTTTGTGCGCCAGCTCGGCGATCCCGATCAGGTCGTCGTCGGTCTCAAACGGCAGGCCCAGCATAAAATACAGTTTGACCGTGCTCCAGCCGCCCTCGAAGGCAATGCGGCAGGAACGGAGCAGGTCTTCTTCGTTGACGCCTTTATTGATTATATCCCGCAGCCGCTGCGTGCCCGCTTCCGGCGCGAATGTGAGCCCGCTCTTCCGCACCGCCGATACCTTCTCCATCAGCTCGAAGGAAAACGAATCCAGCCGGAGCGACGGAAGGGCAATGCTCACCCGCTGCGGCACCGTTATTTCCAGCAGTTTGTCGGTCAATTCCCCCAGCCTCGAATAATCGCTGGTGGACAAACTGAGCATCGATATCTCTTCATATCCCGTGGACGCGATCAATTTGCGCGCCGCTTCGACGAGTCTTTCCGGCGAGCGTTCCCGCACCGGCCGGTATATGAAACCTGCCTGGCAGAAACGGCATCCGCGGGTGCAGCCCCGGAATATCTCCAGCATTATGCGGTCGTGTACGACCTCGGTGTTGGGGACGACCATCTTCTCCGGCAGGTAGGCGTTTTCGAAACTCGATACGATGCGTTTGCGGATGCGCGCGGGGGCAACGTCCGCATATTCCGCTTTCGGCCTGAGGCTCAAAAAGCGGCCGCTTTCATCATATTCGCAGTCATAGAACGAAGGCACGTACACGCCTTCGATACGCGCGAGTTTTTTAAGAGTTTCGACTTTTGGAAGGCCCTCGCGTTTGCAGGCGCGGTACGTTTCCATGATCTCCGGCAGCATCTCTTCGCCTTCGCCCAGATTGTAGAAGTCGAAGAATTCCGCCATGGGCTCCGTGTTGTTGGCGCTGGGGCCGCCGCAGAAGATCAGCGGATCCGATTCGCTCCGCTCGGACGCGCGCACCGGGATACCCGCCAGATCCAGCATATTGAGCACGTTGGTGTAGCTCATTTCATACTGGAGCGAAAACGCCAGCATGTCCAGGCCGGCGGCCTCTGTCTGGGACTCCAGCGTAAACAGCTTATATCCTTTTGCCCGCATCATATCTTCCAGATCCGGCCACGGCGCGAAAACGCGCTCGCACCACACCCCGGGCTGATCGTTCAATAAATGGTATAAAAGCTTGAACCCGAGATGGGACATGCCGATATCGTACACGTCCGCAAAGCACATTGCCATATGGACGTCGTACTCGCCCGGCGCCTTAGTTACGCTGTTCAGTTCCCCGCCGATATATCTGCCGGGTTTTTCCGCCGCCAGCAGCATGCTGTCGGGCAGATACAATTCACTCATACAAAAAGCTCCGTTATTCGCCCGAAGACTGCCGCGTGCTCAGCGCCGCAGCGTCTCCACAAGTTCCTGCATCAGGGCGTCTCTGTGTATGAACGTGACGCGGCGCATGGGATGGCGGCGCACGTCGTGGCTGTAATGATGGTCGTACTGCGGGATAAGCGCGGGAATGACTTCGGAAAACATAAAGCGGTCGTTGTCGTTCAGCAGCCAGGCCACGGCGGTAACGTCCCAGATCACGCGGCTCCAGACGCGGCCGGCGGCATACTGCTCGGCGGCTTCGATGGTATGGCGGGCCAGGTAGTCGCACAGCGGATTCTGCCCCTTGAGCCAGTATTCCAGTTCGGGGCCGCTTATAATGAACGTCGACGCCACGCCCATGCAGGGCAGCTGCACCAGCGGGCAGCCGCAGCCGAACACCACGCGCGCGCCGGCCACATCCTGCATCATGTTGAATTCGTTGGTATCGAACCACTGTTCGCTGTGTCCGCCCAGCCATACGAGGACAATATTTTCTTTTATCTCCGGCTTCATGATCAGCGCGGAGGCAACGTTCGTGATGGCGCCGATGGCAACCACGTACAGCGGTTTCTCCGGCGAATATTCCGACGCCAGTTCGACCAGCCGGCGCGCCGCGGGGCTGTCCACCGCGGTCTTCTCATCTTTCAGATATTCGCGGGAGCCTTTGTACACACACTTTTTCAGCTCTTCCTCGCCCATAAGCGTCAGCAGGTTCATGATCTCATCGTACGAGCGCTCCATACCGTCCCCCGGCGATGAGGAGTTGGGGTTGTAGAACGGCGCGGCGAAAAAGCCTTTTACATTGCATTTCGGGCTTTTCACCATAAGCGAAAGCGCGAACTGGTCATCGATCTCGTTGTAAGTATCCGTGTCGAGCACACAGTCGACAACGCCCGCAGGTACTTCCAGATTCTTCATAAACTGTTCATGTGTCAT
>CACZOW010000044.1 GCA_902782885.1 uncultured Ruminococcus sp.
CGACATTTACCCGGGAAAAGAGCCAGGCCCTGCCATCTTGCACCTTCTCCGCCGCGGTGGTATAATCCGTCTGTCCCGGCGGGCGAATTGACGCGCTGAGCTCCGGGAAGAATCGCCGGCGTTGACGGCCGGAACTGGAGGACGGTAGTATGGTAGTAAAAATTACCTGCATTGTCGTGTTTGCCGCGGTGACGGTACTGATCGGCATCATCAGCAGCAAGAAAGTGCGGGGGGTAGGCGATTTCGTACTGGGCGGCCGCAACGTGGGACCGTGGTTTTCGGCGTTCGCGTTCGGCACTTCGTATTTTTCGGCAGTTATTTTCGTAGGTTACGCGGGCCGGTTCGGCTGGAACTTCGGCGTGTCCGCGACCTGGATCGGGTTGGCCAACGCACTCATAGGCAGCTGCCTGGCGTGGGTGGTGCTGGGGCGCCGCACGCGGGTAATGACAAAGCACCTGAACACTTCCACGATGCCGGAATTCTTCGAAAAGCGTTATAACAGCAAGGCGCTCAAACTGGTGGCGGCACTGATCATATTCATTTTCCTCGTGCCGTATTCCGCGTCGATCTATAAAGGATTGTCCGGCATATTCCATATGGCGTTCAACATTCCCTTTGAATACTGCATAATCGGCATGGCGTTGCTCACCGCGGTGTATGTTATACTGGGCGGGTATGTTGCCGCCGCGCTGAACGATTTTATACAGGGCATCGTAATGCTGATCGGCATTTCGGTGGTGGTTTATAAAGTGCTGGCGGGGCAGGGCGGCTTTACCGCGGCGTTGGCTAAACTGTCGGCGCAGACGGCGGAAACGAGCGGAGGTACGCTGAACGGCGCGTTCACATCCTTCTTCGGTCCGGCGCCGCTGCAGCTGGTGGCGGTAATGATCCTCACGAGTCTGGGTACCTGGGGCCTGCCGCAGATGGTGCATAAATTCTATTCGATCAGCGATGAAAAAGCGATCCGCAAGGGAACGATCATCTCCACGCTGTTCGCGGTGGTGGTCGCGGGCGGTTCGTACTTCATGGGCGGTTTCGGCCGGCTGTACGTGACGGCAACGGAAGCCGGGGCTCCCGAAAGCGGTTTCGACGGCGTTGTCCCCGCCATGCTGTCGGGCACGCTGTCCGACCTGATGATCGGAATAATCGTGGTGCTGGTATTGTCCGCGTCGATGTCGACGCTGTCATCCCTGGTGATCTCCTCGTCGTCAACGGTGACTCTGGACCTGATCAAAGGCTTCTTCGCCCCGAAAATGAGCGAGAAAAAGCAGATGTGGATCATCCGCATCTTCTGCGCTTTCTTCATCGGGCTGTCGGTCGTACTGGCAATGGATAAAGGCTCCCTGATCTCCAACCTGATGGCGATCTCCTGGGGCGCGCTGGCCGGTGCGTTCCTGGCGCCGTTCATGTACGGCCTGTTCAGCAAACGCGTCACGAAAGCGGCAGTTTGGGTCAGCTTCGCGTGCGGCGTCGGGCTGGTGACGTCCAACCTCATTTTCAAATTTATGGACAGTTCGATGGCGGCGGCGCTGGCAATGGTCGGCACGCTCGTGATCGTTCCGCTGGTGAGCCTGATCACTCCGAAGCTCAAAAAGGAGCATGTGGAAGAATGCTTCTCCTGCTACAATGAGCGCGTGGAGGCCAGCGTTACACATTCACTTACTGATATCTGAGTTATGCGCGTGCGGGGGAGGCAACGGTCAATATCGACGGCAGCCTGCCTGCGCACGCTGTGTGTTTTTGCGGCGCTGTGTGTATTGTGCGCTGTTGCCGCATGCATCGGCGCGGGCGTCAACGCCTCCGGGCCGGCCGTGCTGGCGGAGAGAGTATTGCCGTCGGAACTGCGCCCGGAAGATGAGTTCCTGATCGTCAACGACGCCGGCGCCAACACCGTTTCGGTAAACCCGGCCGGATCGCGCCTCGCTCCCACGCAGGCAGGCGTCACTTCGCTGAACGGCAAACGGGTGCTCACGTCGTTCTCCGATGACGCCGCGGTGTTCCGGCTGGAGCAGGGCGAGGGCAGCAACGTGCTGCTGCGCGCCCGCCAGGGGTATCTGACCTCCGCGGAAACGGGCAACGGCCTTTTCTTCAGCGACAGCCCCGTCGCCTGCAGCGAGTGGCGCTTTGAGGAAGACAGCCTCCTGTACAACCCGAATTCCGCGTACACGTCCGGCGGTACCGTTTACCGCAACGATTATCTCGAATATTATCCCAATTCGAATTTCTACAGCACATACGGCCGCACATCCGGGTCGGATCAGTCGCTGTTCAGGATGAGCTTTTACCGCCTCACGCCGGAGGGACGCGCTTCGCAGGGATCATCGGGCTACCGGCTGGCGGTGTTTGAGACTTCCGACGTGCACGGGTATATCGCGGAAACGGCGGCGGGCGGCTGGCAGTACCGGCTGGCATTTGTTGCCGACAAAGTGCGGGACGTGCGCGGCTACGGAGAGGCGTACCGGAAGGAACGCGCGATACTCGTTGACGGCGGCGATATTTACCAGGGGAATTCATTGTCCAACCTGACGGAAGGCAGCTCGCTCTCGGCGGCGTTCGAACTCATGGATTACGACGCGGTCACCATCGGCAACCACGAATTCGACTGGGGGATCGGCAATACCGTTGATGCTGACGCCACGATGACAGACTATTCGCTGGACGGCCGCGCGGGGGTCAACGACGTCCCCGTACTGGTGTCCAATATGTACCTGAACGGGCAGAAGGTCGGGTTTGCCCGGGACTATATCATCCTGGAAAAAACGGCGGCCAACGCGGCGGGCGACGAGTTGACCGTGCGCGTTGCGGTGATCGGATTCGCGTCCGATTACGCCTCCAGCATTATGTACGCGAATTTCACCGGCGGGGGCTACTCTGTCAGGGAGGATTACGCGGCGCTGAACCGGCTGGCGGCGGAACTGGAGCGCAGCGGACAATGCGATGCCACGATCATGCTCACCCACGGCGAGTCGAGCGCGGCGGCATCGGCGCTGGGCAATTCCAGCGTGATCGATCTGGTGCTGGGCGGCCACACGCATCAGAATCAGTGC
The DNA here is from genome assembly GCA_902782885.1 of uncultured Ruminococcus sp. GTDB lineage: Bacteria > Bacillota > Clostridia > UBA1212 > UBA1255 > UBA1255. The sequence goes on from CACZOW010000044.1 coordinate 3,048, forward strand.
GGGGAGACGTACTGGGGCCTCAGATATCTGCAGCCTTCGGGCAACGGCTCCGCTTATGTGTACTCCGAACTGGTGTTCAATACGGATCCCGACGGGAAACCGATGTTCGCCAAGGTATCGTCGGCGCAGAACGTGGCGATCACGCAGCAGCAGGAAAAGCTGTACGACCGACCGGCCAACGCGCAGGAACTGGATCCGGAAATGATCGGGTTGACCAACGCATTTATCGACAGTATCGGCGGCGCGCTCAGCGACGCGGTGGGTACGATCACGGTTTCCGCGGACCGCTATACCGCACTGCCTGACAGCGGCGGCCGTTCGACTGCCGCGGGCAACTGGATGGCGTCCATACTGGCGCGGAGCGTTGACGCTCAGATCGGATTCGTCAATTCGGGCGGCGTCCGCACCGAATTCCGCACCGGGAGCGGCGGCACCCGGGAGATCACGGCGTCGGACGTGTACGAATTGTTCCCGTTCTCCAACAAAGTGTATTGCTACGAGCTTACCGGCGAAGAGCTGCTTATGCTGTTCCGGTATTCACTCGCAGACGGCGGGAGCAGCCTGCTGTCGCGAATGACCGGGATCGACTGTTATTATTCCGGCACGTCCGTGAACGCGCTGGTGCTGGACGGCGAGCCGCTGTACGCGTACGGCCGCTGGGCGCCCGGCGCGCAAACGCGCAAATTCCGCGTGGCGGTCAGCGATTATGTGGCGACTTCAAACCGCAATAACGGCGGCATGGACAATCCGCTGATCGCCTGGAGCGATACGGCGCGGCTGGTCAGCAGCGAGCTGGTGGACAACGAGGCCGCCCTCGCCGTGCTGCGTGCGGAAGCGGCGGAAAACGGCGGGCAGCTGTATATCGACACTCATTCGTATTATATCAATAAGCCGTACGACGGAGATCTTTCCGGACTTACGGATGGGGAGGGAAGTCCGTTCCCGACGCCGCCCGGGGCCGGATCGAACACGGGCAATACATCTGCTGCCCGCCGCCTTCCGGTGTGGGCGATCGTGTGCATCGCCGCCGGCGCGGTCATTTTGCTCGCGGCGATCGTTTTTGCCGTGCTGCTCTGCGTGCGCAGAAAGCGCCGCCGGAAAAAGCGCGGCGTAGATATCGATTCTATTATGCGTTGAATTCCGGGCCCCCGGATGTTACAATAATAAAAAGCGCCGGCAGTATCTGAACGCGGTTCGCCGCGTCCCGGTACGTTCCGGCGGAAATCGGGGGACAACAATATGTTCAGCACCAAACACATCATCCTGCTCGTTGCCTGCGCGGCGGTGTGCGCGATATTGTGCGTATTTTTGCGCAAACTCAGCCTGAAAAAATGGTTCCGGCTGCTGATGTACGTCGGCATCGTGTCGGAGACCATAAAGGTATTTTATTACATTCTGGACAACGAGAAGCTGTACGGCGGCTACCTGCCCAAGACGGATCTGCCGTTCCATCTGTGCTCCGTGCAGCTGATATTTATTGCCCTCCTGAACTTCACGAAGAGCGAAAAACTGCACCGCGTGCTGATGGCATTCATGTTGCCCACCTGCCTCGTAGGCGGTTTTGCGGCGATCCTGATCCCCACGTCCTCTTCGCTGAATTCGCCCATTATCACGTTCCAGTATTTTACTTATCACACGGTGATCGTGGCGTACGCGATCTGTCTGCTGCTCAAGAGCAGGGAGATCGGCTGGACGGTCAAAGATTACACCACGGCGCTCAAGATGCTGGCGTTTATGGGTTTCCTGGCAATTTACGTCAACAGCATGGTGTACGACGTGGTCAATTACGAAGTGGCGGAGACCGGCGAAAAGACCGTGGAGTTCGTGCGGCGCGTCAATTTCATGTACGTAGTCGATCCGCCCATGGATGGGCTGCCGTTCCTCAACAAGGATCACGGCTGGCTTGTGTATTTCGCGCATCTGGCGGGCACGGGGATAATTGCCGTGACGCTGTGCTATATCAAACCGATCATTGACGCGATCCGCGGCAGAGGCCGCAAAAACGCGGAGCCTGAAGCAGTTCCGGAAGCCTGAATTCGGCAGAAAGAATTCTATTTCTGAAAATACAATGACCGACAATCTTTAGCAAGGTCGCTATTGATTGCCGGTCCTGGACGGGGCTTTTTTACAGCCCGCTTTTAAGTTGAAAAAACGATCAGGCGGCGATCATTCGGCCGCTTTTTCGTTGTCGTCTTCGTCTTTCACAAGGCGGACGGCAATGCGCTCCTCCGGATCGTCGATGCCGTTGGCGGCAAGCGCGGAGCTGCAGTTTTCGATGAGGTCAAAGTACACATCCCAGTACTTCGCCGTATCGCACCAGGCGCGTACGGTGAAGATGTACGTGTCGTCGTCCACAGCGGTCAGACGCGCAAACGGAGCCGGATCTTCCATAACGCCTTCGGTAGCCTTGGCCGCGGCCATCAGCACGGAACGCACCAGATCCTGGTCGATGTCGTTGGTGATCTTGAAATCCTGATCGATGCGGCGTTTGTCTTCCGCGGTCAGGTTGGTGATGTTGGCGTTCATAAGGTCGCCGTTGGGGACCAGCACGCGCTTGTTGTCCAGCGTCAGCAGTTTAGTGTAGAAGATGCTGATGTCGGTGACGACGCCTTCCGCACCCGTTGCCTGCACATAATCGCCCACTTTGAAGGGGTGGAAGATCAGGATCATCAGGCCGCCGGCGAGGTTGGCCAGCGCGCCCTGAAATGCCAGACCGACTGCCAGACCGCAGGAGGCGATTATCGCGACCACGCTGCTCATGGGCACGCCGAGGATGCTCACGATGCCGACGATCAGCACGACGTACAGAATGATCTTCACCGTTTTAATGATGACCAGTTTAACGGTGTCGTTGAGTTTGGAATTGCCCAGAGCCTTCTTGATGAGTTTGCCGATCAGTTTTATGACCAGCAGACCGACGATCAGCGTAACTATGGCGAGAACGATCTTTCCGCCGTATGAGCTGCCCATCTTGATCAGGTTTTCGATGAATTTGTCCATCTGTTTCGCTTCCTTTCCCGTTTGTTATCGGTTTGTGTTTCCGATGGGGCAACAGCGCCGCACCGGTTTATTACTTCTTTTTCTTAGACGCGGCGATCGCCAGCGCGGCAATTACGGCTGCGGCAACTACGCAGGCAGCAATAATTACCGGCACGAGCCACTTGTTGTCTTTCTTTGTATCGTCGCTTGCCTTGCTGCCTTCAGTAGCATTTGGAGCTTCGGTGGCGGGTGCGTCGGTAACCGCAGGCACGTCGGTAGGCACTTCAGTGGGCGCTTCGGTAGGCGCTTCGGTCGCTGCGGGTTCCTGAGTGGGTTCGGCGGTAGGCTTCTTGGTGGGTTTCTCGGTGGGAGCCGGGGGATCCGTGTCTTCTTTGATCGACATACGAACGTGCGGTGTGTCTTCGGACTCGAAACCGTTGGAGAAGAACAGGTAGGAGCCGGCGCATTCTTCACTTATACCGGTCGCCTGCCAGCCGCCGATATTGCCCGTGAAATCGGTGAGATCGATCAGGTATTCGCCCGCGGGAATATAGTCAAAAGTGATATCCAGATTGGAACAGTCTTTATGATTCTCTACGATGCATTCGCCCAGGCTTTCGCCTTCGACAGTCTCGTCAAAATCGCCGGTCCAGGCAAAGATGTTGGCGGTGAGGCCGATGCCGGAAGGAGACCCGTTCCAGGTAGGGGACTGCACGACAGTGAAGCGTGTAAGCTGCATGCCTTCCGGGACCACGATCTTGAAAGAGACACTGGAGGTGCCGCTGAAGTTGATGGCCGTGTCGGTTCTGCCCGTGGTGATGTCCACGTTGATGGGTTTTGTTTCGGCGGTTTCGGCTTTGGTGGTGTACTTGAGGTCAAGATACGTAACGGCCAGCACGGTGCCGTCTTCCAGTTTCGCTACCGGCATGAAGGGCGTCAGTTCTTCGCCCAGCGCGGAGGTGTCCATCACGATCACGAAGCGCTGCGCAAATTCACCGCCTGCGGCAATGACCGCCGGTTCGGTCTGGACCGTAAATGAAGGATCGAATACCGGCTCGCCGTCGCCCAGCACGTAGCCGTATTCAAGTATAGGCTGGTCAACGCCGAACCAGCCCTGCAGGCTGACGGTGTTGAAGGGGCCGCGGATGATGTTGTCAACACCGGCCAGATAGTCGCCGGTGTAGCCGGGGGTGTAAAGATTGGCGCCGTTGCCCTGGATGGCATCCAGAGACTGATGCGGACTTTCGTCGTATTCGTCCTGCGTAATGTAGGACGCGGCGCTCACGCCGAGCACGCCGAACAGTGTTGCGGCAATAGCCAATGCAACAAATAATGCCGCAAATTTTCTCATTTTTCTGTGACTTCCTTTCCTTTTAATGCGGTTATACGGTCAATCAGTTTTCTGATTGCCGGTTATCCTTACGTGCCACTAAAACGATCACCGCGGCAGTGACAACGACCGCGAGCGCCGCGACTATGATGCCGGCCCACAGCCCGCCGCTGCCTTTTTTGGTATTGACCTCCGCGGCAGGTGCTTCAGTGAGCCGTTCGCGGGTGGGCTCCGCCGCGCTGCCGGAGTCGGTTGCCTCCGGAGAGGGCGTTTCGCCTGTTTCGGCACCCGGCTCGGGGGTGGGAGTGGGTCGTGAAGGCGTGTGCGGGTCGTTGTCCCGGGATATTATGATCTTCGTCCCGGGAAGGTATTCCGTATTTTCGATGCCGGCTTCGTAGAACGCCCAGGTGAAGGTGTATTCTTCGGGCAGACACATGGATTCCCAGCTGCCGATCGCATCGGTGATGCTGTGTATATGGACCAGATACGTGCCTGCGGGTACGTAGCCGAAAGTCATGGTTATGCTGTGGTTATCCTGGTGATGCGTTATCACGCACCGTTCCGCCACCGGCCCGGCATCCAGGGTTTCGGCGTATTCTCCGCGCCACTCGTATATATCGGCGGTGAAGCCGGCGTTGGCCTGGTCGCCCCAGGTGGGTGCGGCCAGAATGACGAAATTATCCAGTTTATACCCTTCGGGGACAACGAACCGGAAGCCTACGTTAGGAAATATGTTGAACATACGCGGATTGCCCTGATTCGAACCGTCGCAGTAGAAGATCTCCATCTGCCTGGGCTGCCCGGCGGCGCGGACAACGCCCGCTTTTCCGGCGAGACCGCCCCATACGGTCAACACTGCCAGCGCCGCGCACAAAATCACGGCCGCCAGCGCCGCGGTCAACGCTCTTCCGCGCTCGGGAAACGATCTTGTTTTGTTTTTTCTGCTTTCGAATCCGACTGCCATTTCCGGCCAGGTCCTTTCGCTGTTTATGGTCAAATTATACGCTTTCGCGCGCGCGTTGTAAAGTTGTAAAGGTATGAAAATGAGCATCTGCTCCGGGCATATTTGCCGTGCGCATTCTCAACAGGGCGCCTTCTCGCCCGATCCGCGGCCTGAAACGCACGCTCGAGGCGGTCGGCCGCTCCTTCTGACCCGATCCGCGGCCGGGAACGCACGCTCGAGGCGGTCGGCCGCTCCTTCTGACCCGATCCGCGGCCGGATCTCGCCGGCCGCTCCGCATTCTCGCTCATTTTTTTCGAGCTCCTCTGGTATAAAAACACTAATATTTGCCTGAATTTATCCAGAATTGCCTTTTTCGCAGTCTTGCTCTCGCTCATTTTTGCTTGCTGAGCCTTACAA
>CACZOW010000045.1 GCA_902782885.1 uncultured Ruminococcus sp.
GAGGACAATATAAAGCCCTACCTTCAGGAGGATCTGCTGGCGGAAGTGCTGGAGGACGCGGGCGGCGTCAATTTCATGAGCCGTCTCGATGAAGCGGAGAAAGTCGGCGAATTCGGGCTCGAATCGGACAACGACGAGGAGGCGGAGGCGCTGGAGATCTGCCGCGCGCACAAATCGTCGGATTCGTTCCGCAAACTGATACTGAAGTATGTGGATTATCTGCGGGAGCATATTTTTGTGCCGCAGTCAATGGCGCTCACCGAAGAGCAGGAAGGCTCCGTTTCCGCGGAGACGCTGGGCTACATGTTCTATAACCTGTTTGAGGACGTGCCCCTGTTCAAACGCACCGCGCTGGTGCGCGACGAACTTTGCCGCAAGTATAACATTCACAAAGACACCAACAAGGCGTATATATTGGCCGCGCTGGATTCCATGCTGCGTGGCCGGAGCGCTGCCGAACTGTACCGTCAGATGTATGAGAATGACGAATTTCTGGAGGAGTGCGGGATCGACGTCGCACCGTTCCTGCTGTTCCGCAATATGTTCGAGGATGCATGCGCCGTCGGCGTTCTGCACCTGATCCTGGCGGAACCGGACCTGGGCGGCGTTTTTTACCTGATCTGCGACGAGGCGCAGGACCTCAGCTGTATTTTCCTGGAGCTGCTGCACCGGCGCTTTCCGGGCTGCAATATGCTTTTCGTAGGCGACAGCGATCAGGCGGTATTCGGCAACACCGGAGATTTCGTCGAACGTATAAAGTCTATACTTCCGCGCCGCCCGTTCAAAAGGTACGTGCTGGAGACCAACTACCGCTCCACGGCGCAGATCGTGGATTATTCCGCGGCGGTGCTGGGGCGCGCCCCGGGTTCTATCCGTTCTGTCAGGGACGGCGAGGCGCCTATCCGCGTCACCGCGGACTTCAGCGCGGACGCGAACGATACCGGCCGCTTTTTTGCCGGCCTGTTTGCGGATGCCAAAGCCGCCGGCTACGAGAGTTTTGCGGTGATCACCCGCACCCGTGCCGCGGCGGACCGCCTGAAAAAACTGTGCGGCGCCACCGGCATCGTTCCGGCGGAGCTGCGCACGTTCTTCCTGCCGGTATATCTGGCCAAAGGCCTCGAATTCGACGCGGTGGCGGTATACGGCGCGGATGACGAATACTACAGCAGCGAGGCCGGCAGGCTGGCGCTGTACACGGCGTGTACCCGCGCGCTGCACCGGCTGGTCCTCATCGGGAAGGCCTGACTGAGAGGTTTTGCAGGCAATGTCTTTTACGGCGGACATAAAAAACCAGCTGACGGAACTGGACAATAAGAAGGCGATACAGCGCCGCGCCGAGTTCTACGGGATCTTTGTGTGCACGGAGGAGTCGCTGCGCACCCGTTCCGCCGCGGTGGCCAAACGCGCCGAAAAAATGTGTCTGCGCGCCGGCGGGATCATCTCGCGCCGCTTCTACCGCGCCGGCGTCAAAGAAGTTTACGGCCTGGACATGCGCTGGAGCGGCAGTTTCAATCTGGATCATCCGGATGCCGCCGCGGCGTTTCTGCGCGGCTGCTTCCTGGTGGGCGGCTACATCCATGAGCCGGACAGCCCTGCACACCTGGAGATCAGTTTCCGCAGCGTTACCGCGTACGAGCTGGCCATGGCCGCCTTTGAACTGTGCGGCATCGCGCCCAAAGGCACGATCAAAGGCAGCCATTACGTACTGTATCTTAAGGACGCCGAACAGATCTCCGCTTTCCTGGTGACGATCGGCGCCATCCGCGGGATGCTGGAGTACGAGAACGTGCGCATCACCCGCGAGGGACGCCGCAACAGCAACCGCGTCATCAACTGCGACGACGCCAACATCAACAAAGCGCTCACCGCCGGTGCACGTCAGGTGTCAATGATCGAGTGCGTTGCCGACACTGACGCGTTCCGCGCGCTCCCCGAAGGCGTCAGGGAGATCGCGCGCCTCCGCCTGGACAATCCCGAACTTTCCCTATCCGAACTGGGCGAGCTCTGCGTCCCTCCGGTCAGCAAAGCCGGCGCCGCGCACCGCTTCGCCAGGATCGAAAAGCTTTTCAAAGAAATGCAGCGCTGAAGCCGGCAACTGCTAAGGTACTTAAACCGTTGCCCGGCATCATTTCCCGTTATTTCCCGAACTTGACTGCGCGTAGAGCGGTAAACCGGCAGTAGAATCTACCGGCGGGAGAATATTTCCCGGGAAATATGTTGCCGGCTGCCCCTAAAACGGCGTAGAGTTGACGCCGAAACGGGGTGAAAGCGGATGTCCGGGGAAACGGTCAACGCACCGAAACGCCTGCTCGGTGCAAGAAAGTTAGGGCTGCCGGCAGGCAGGTTCTGCGTCGTATTGCTGCTGATCGCGGTGCTGACGGGCGGTTTCAGAGTGCATTTACTGGGTCTCGGGAAACAGGATCCGGAGCTGCTTGCCTCCCTGAAGCGGAAAGGCGCGCTCTGCGGGTTCATATATAAGGCGCCCTGGAACAAAGAAGACCGTCTGGTGCTGGCAAACAGCAAGTTCAAAGCACTGCTGGACATATCGGAGCTGGATGAAGATACGGCGGCAAGGCTGTGCAGGGGAGAGTTTGCGGAACTGACGCATTATTATATCTACGAAGCGGACGGACCGCGCAATCCCGGAGTGTTCGATTACCGGCGATACCTGCTTTCGCGCGGCGTGAAATA
>CACZOW010000046.1 GCA_902782885.1 uncultured Ruminococcus sp.
CCGGCACCAGATTGACATTGCCCCTCCGGATTTGGTATAATCGGAAGCGAACAAAGCGAACAGTGGAGGTTTGTGTAATTATGTATGACGTTGCCGTAATCGGTGCGGGAGTCATAGGCGGTATGATTGCGCGGGAATTGGCCGCGTACGAATTGAATGTCTGTCTGCTGGAGGCGGAAAATGACGTGGGCCGGGGATCGAGCAGTGCGAACAGCGCGATCGTGCACGCGGGTTTTGACGCCAAACCGGGTTCTCTCAAAGCAAGATTTAATGTGGAAGGCTCGCGGATGATGGAAGAAGTCTGCCGCGACCTGGGTGTGAAATATCAGCGCAACGGCTCGATGGTGGTGGCGTTCAGCGAGGAAGACCGGAAGACGGTGGAAGAACTGCTGGAGCGCGGGCGCCTGAACGGTGTGGAGGGGTTGTATATTGCCGAATCGGAAGAGATGCACCGTATGGAGCCCAATCTGTCGCCCGATGCGATCTGCGCGCTGATCGCTCCCACCGGCGCGATCGTGTGCCCGTACGAGCTTACCATTTCCGCCGTGGGCAACGCCATGGACAACGGCGTTAAGCTCCAGCTCAACTTCCGCGTCACCGGTATCGTGTTCGACGGCGAGGGGGACAACGGCAGGGGGAACTTTATTATTGCCTCCGCGTCCGGAAGCACGGTGAAGGCGCGCTACGTGATCAATGCCGCGGGTATTTATTCGGACAGCGTTGCCGCCATGGCGGGGGACGATTCGTTCCGCATCCGGCCGCGGCGCGGCGAGTATCTGGTGCTGGACAAAGGCGCCGGGAATCTGTGCAAACACACCATCTTCCGCACGCCTACAAAAATGGGCAAGGGCATACTGATCACGCCGACCGTTGACGGCAATGTTCTGCTGGGCCCCACGTCGGAGGATATTGACGACAAGCGCGACACCTCCGTGACGCAGGAGGGCATTGACCGCATCATCAGCCAGATGAAGCAGGAGATGCCAGCGGTCAACATCGGCAGCGTCGTCACCCTGTTCTGCGGCCTGCGCGCCGTGGGCAACACCGGCGACTTCATCATCAACAGCCCCCGCCCCCGCTTCATCAACGTGGCCGCCATCGAAAGCCCCGGCCTCACCTCGTCGCCGGCGATCGGTCAATACGTGAAGAACCTCCTTCTGGAAAAACTCGCCCTGGACGGCATCGAGCCGCGCCGCAAAAAGCGCCACATCCGTACGCGCCCGTCGCTGCACTGGTTCCAGGTGCTCACCAAAGAGCAGAAAAATCTGGTGATCGCGGACGATCCTTCCTTCGGACACATAATCTGCCGCTGCGAAGGCATCACGGAAGGCGAGATCAAATATGCCGCGGCACAGAACCCGCGTCCCTCGGACCTGGACGGCATAAAGCGGCGCACGCGGGCGCAGATGGGACGCTGTCAGGGCGGATTCTGCGCGCCGTTCATAGTGCGGATCCTTTCCGACGAGCTGGAAGTGCCTTTCGAATCCATCACCAAGAACGGCAACGGTTCGTACATCAACGTTGGCAAAACTAAGGAGATTACAGACTAACATGGCAGCCTGGGATTATGAATACAGTGTAGTAGTTATTGGAGGCGGCCCCGCCGGGATGAGCGCGGCGATCGCGGCGCACGACAGCGGCGTTGCCGACGTGCTGATCATCGAGCGCGAGAACGCGCTGGGCGGCATATTGCGGCAGTGCATACATTGCGGCTTCGGACTGGAGCTGTTCAAAGAGGAATTGACCGGGCCGGAATTTGCCGAGCGGCTGGCGGAGCAGGTGGAGCAGCGCGGGATAGAGTGCAAATTGTCCACGATGGTGCTGGACGTGAGCCGCGACAAACTGATCACCACCACCTCTGCGGAGGAAGGCGTGCTGACGATCAAGGCAAAGGCGATCATCTTTGCCATGGGCTGCCGCGAACGTTCCCGCGGCGCGCTGACAACGCCCGGCACCCGCCCCTCCGGCATTTTCTCCGCCGGTTCGGCGCAGCGCTACGTCAACATCGAGGGCTACATGCCCGGCAAAGAAGTCGTGATCCTGGGCTCCGGCGACATCGGCCTTATAATGGCGCGGCGCATGACGCTGGAAGGCGCCCACGTAAAAATGGTGTGCGAAGTGATGCCGTATTCCGGCGGTCTGGCGCGCAATATCGAGCAGTGCCTGCGGGATTTCGACATCCCGCTGCTGCTGAGCCACACGGTCACGAAGATCCACGGCAAGGGGCGGCTCGAAGGCGTCACGATCTCGGAAGTCGACGGGCGGCGGAGACCGATCCCGGGCACGGAGCAGTACGTGGAGTGCGATACGCTGCTGTTGTCCGTGGGTCTGATACCGGAGAATGAATTGACCACGGGCTGCGGCATACCGCTGAACGGCGCCACCAAAGGCGCGGAAGTGGATCAGGACCGCCAGACGGAAGTGCCCGGAATTTACGCGTGCGGCAACGTGCTCCACGTACATGATCTGGCGGATTACGCCGCGGAGGAAGCGCGCATCGCGGGCAAAGCGGCCGCGGAACTGGTGCGGGGCGAAGCGGGGGAACCGGCGGACATCCGGCTCCGGACCGACGGCAAAGTCCGCTACACCGTGCCGCAGCGCATCACGGTCAAAAAAGATGTTACGGTGTATTACCGCGTGTCGGACGTATTCGATACGCCCCGCCTGACCGTGACGGCGAAACTGCCGGAAAGAGGCGAAACGCGGGAACTGCTCACAAAGAAATACATCAAACTGGCGCCGGGGACAATGGAAGCCGTGAAGCTTTCCCGCGACCTTACCGGCGATCTGCCCGACGGCACCGTGCTGGAGTTCAGTCTGAGCTGACGCGGGCGGCAACGCGCACAGCGGCGTTACTTAAGAGGATAATAGTATGAAAAGAAAGATAATTTGCATTATATGCCCGAGAAGCTGCGAGATGGAGGCGGAGGTCGTTGACGGCGCGGTGAACGTGACCGGCTTCGGCTGCCAGCGCGGCAAACGTTATGCCGAAGCGGAGTGCATCAATCCGGTGCGCACGGTCACCAGTACCGTGTGCGTGGAAGGCCGCGCGCCGCTGCCGGTGCGTACCGATAAGCCGGTGCCCAAGGCGAAAATGTTCGAGTGCATGAAAGAGATCGCGAAAGTGAAGGCGCTGCCGCCGGACCTGCACATGGGAGACGTGATACTGGAAAACATATGCGGCACCGGCGCGAATCTGATCGCTGCCGCGGGACGCATGCGGAACGGAAACTGACAGCTGAAGGCGGAACGTGAACACACGGCGTTTCGCATTTAATACTTTTTAAAAACAACAGCGGAGGTGTTTTTATGGTCGTAAGCAGACCGCCTATGGGCTGGAATTCTTGGAACACGTTCGGCCCCGAGATCGATGAACAAACTGTCAGGTCCATGGCGGACGTCATGGTATCCGAAGGCTATCTGGCCGCCGGGTACGAGTACCTGGTGATCGACGACTGCTGGGCGCTCCGGGAGCGCGACGCGAATGGCCGCATGGTGCCGAATCCGGAAAAATTCCCCAGCGGCATGAAGGCCGTGGCGGATTACGTGCATTCCAAAGGGCTCAAGTTCGGCATCTATTCCTGCGTGGGCAACTACACCTGCGCCGGCTTCCCCGGCTCCTACGAGTACGAGTTTATTGACGCCGAGACATTTGCCGAATGGGGCGTGGATTTCCTGAAGCTGGATTACTGCTATAAGCCGCTTTCCGAGCCCGGCGCACGGCTGTACCGCCGCATGGCGCTGGCGCTGGACAATTGCGGCCGCGATATCCTGCTCTCCGCCTGCAGCTGGGGCGCCGACGAGACCCACAGATGGATCAAGACCACCGGCTCGAGCATGTGGCGTTCCACGGGCGACGTCAACGACTCCTGGGGCTCCATCAAGAACCTGTACGAGATCCAGCGGGGCATCTACGAGTACAACGGCGCGCTGTGCTTCAACGACATGGACATGCTGGTCGTGGGCATGAACGGCAAGGGCAACGTGGCCGTTTCGGGCTGCACGCTGGAAGAATACCGCACCCACTTCTCGATCTGGGCGTTCTTCGGCTCGCCGCTGATGATGGGTTCCGATATCCGGACTGCGGACGCCGATATCAAAGCTATCCTGCAGAATCCCGCCGTGATCGCGGTGGATCAGGATCCCGCGTTCCGCCAGCCCTTCACGGTCAACGGCAACCCCAACGTCTGGGCGCGCCACATGTCCGACGGCGACATCGTGCTGGGCATCTTCAACGTCAACGACAACCCGATGTGGGTATTCGTTCCGTTCTCTGAGCTGGGCATCGGGCGCGTGGCCGGACGCGGTTTCCAGATGACCGACCTGTGGACCGGCGCGGATCTGGGCGTGAAAAACGAGTTGTTCACGATAAGCGTTCCCGCTCACGAGAGCCGCCTGTTCCGGCTCAAACTGACTAAGCTTTGATGACGCTCCGGGAGCGGACGGGTATTGCCGACGAGGCGTTCCTGCAGACGTTGACGGCGGCGGATGACGCGGACAATATTGACGCCTCCCGCTGCCTCCGCTGCGGCCGCGCGCTGGCCCCGGACGACATCGGCGCCCACCGCAAACTGGTGAACCGGGGGGCAACGGCGTTCATCTGCGTCCGCTGCCTCGCCGGTTTTCTCGGCGTGACC
>CACZOW010000047.1 GCA_902782885.1 uncultured Ruminococcus sp.
CCTTTTTTTGCGATTTGCGGCTACAGGATCGGGGCAAAGGTGTAGCCGCAATCCCTTTTTTTGCGATTTGCGGCTACAGGATCAGGGCAAAGGTGTAGCCGCAATTTCCTTTTTTGCCATTTGTGGCTACAGGATCAAAGCGAAAGTGTAGCCACAATTCCTTTTTTTGCGATTTGCGGCTACAGGAACTAGGCGAAGGTGTAGCCGCAATTCCTTTTTTTGCGATTTGCGGCTACAGGATCGGGGCAAAGGTGTAGCCGCAATTTTCTTTTTTGCCATTTGCGGCTACAGGATCGGGGCAAAGGTGTAGCCGCAATTCCTTTTTTTGCAATTTGAGGCTACAGGATCGGGGCAAAGGTGTAGCCGCAATTTCCTTTTTTGCCATTTGAGGCTACAGGATCAGGGCAAAGGTGTAGCCACAATTCCATTTTTTGCGATTTGAGGCTACAGGTTCAGGGCAAAGTGCAGCATCAATTCCCTTTTTTGCCATTTGCGGCTACATGATCAGGGCAAAGTGCAGCCGCAAACCCGTTTTTGACCATTTGACCTTTGCAGCTGCGAAATCAAAGCAAAATATTATTAGCAAAACATTATTTGCATTGATTAAAAGCGCGGTTTCCGCTATAATTGACCACAGAGCCGATCACGCAAGGAGGACGAGCCATGACTATTCGAGAATCAGGAGAAATGTACCTTGAGACCATATACATATTGTCCCAGAAATCTTCGTCTGTCAGGAGTATTGACGTCGGAACGTATATGGGCTACTCGAAACCGTCCGTCAGCCGCGCGATCGGACTGCTCAAAAAAGACGGATATATCGTTATCGACGAAAACGGTTACCTCAAACTCACCGAGCAGGGCGAATGCAAAGCCAAACGGATCTACGAGCGGCACACGCTGCTCAGTCAATTGTTGATGAACCTGGGCGTCGACGAAGAGACCGCGACGGAAGACGCCTGCCGGATCGAGCATTACATCAGTCAGAAGACGTTTGACGCCATCAAGGAGCACGTCAGAAAGTACGGTTCGAACTGAACGCCGGCGATTGTAGCCATATGCGCGCGCACGATGGACAAAAATCACACGATCCCTTTGCGGAGGTGCTGCGGAAATTTGAGTTGCCCGCGAGCATCTACGCACCATATGTATTCTGGTTTTACGACCAGGATCTGACAACACTGGGAATAAAGCCCCAGGAGATGGCCCATGAGCTGGCCGCCAAGGGGTTCAACCCCGGTTACGCGCACGCCCGGCAAAATTACGCCCGGGATTTCGGCAAACTCGGCGGCGAGCATGTGCAGGTGCTGCCGCGATCGCAATGGATGAGTCCCGAATGGTTTGAAACGCTGGAGAAGCAGGCGCTCCAGGCGGAGGCGGACGGCAGCCACGCCTGCTATGCCGACGAGTTTCAGTGGCCTTCGCTGCAGGCCGCGGGCAGGCTGGTCGAAGACGATCCGACACTGAAGTCGCGCAGCCTGCGGTATAAGTGTATTGACCTCCGCGCCGGCGAGACCGCGGAGATCGGAGAATGTTTTTTCGCCGTTGCCGCCCGCGTCGTACGGCGGGAACCGGTCTCATACGCGGAACGGACGCCCGCGGACGGATGGAAATTGACCCGCGCTTCTTTCGACCAGTCTCCCCCGGACAAAAACAACACCCAGCCCATCAATATGGCTTCATTCTGGAGCGACGCGGCAGACGCGCTGTTTACGTACAACGTCTACGTGCCCGCCTCCGGGATATACCGCCTCTCCGCGACCTGGAACCAGACGGGGCGCAACACGGACCGCGCGGTGTATTCACTGAACGGCCGGGAATTTACAGCAGATCAGCGTGAGAATATCTGCGCCTGGCAGCAGCTGGGCAGCGTGGAATTGACCGCGGGCCTGCATGCTATTGCGCTGACGAACCGCGGTACCGGCAGGCTCTCTGCCGACGCGGTCAAACTGACGTCCGAAGACGGCACCGAACTGATACTGGACGATCTGCAGACGTTAAAGCGGGAACGCGCCTGGCTGGACGGCGATTCCATAAGACTTTTATCGGAAACGCGCTTCAACGCCGCGGAAGACACCCGGGTGTACGTATTTGAGCTGAAGGTCCAGCGCGGATACGACGGCTCCACAATTGACAACCTGCAGAAACGCACGTCGGAGCTGTTTTTTGACCGAGCCTGGAAGCCGCATCTGGAAAAGCTCGGACGCCATATGGGCAAGGGCAAAGCCATCAACGGCATTTTCAGCGATCACGAAGGCGATTACGGCTACAAACTGGCCTGGTCGGAAGATCTGGCGGAAGAGTATGCCGCAAAATACGGCGAAGACATCCGATTGACGCTGCCGCTCCTGATCGACCGGGACGTTCAGGGCCGGGACGTGATCTGCCGCTTCCGCTGGTTCGACACCGTATCCGACATTTACGCTGCCCACTTCCGCATGCTTTCCGCCCGGGCGGCGGAGCGCGGGCTCTACTTCACGATGCACACCTGGGAGGAAAGTCTTCAGCTGCAGGCGTGCTGCGTAGGAGACATTTTCAAGCTTAACCGCGGCGTTTCTCTGCCGGGGACAGACGCGCTGTGCTGCGTGTCGTATAACCCGCTGAATTTCAAAGATCATTTTTCGGTGGCGGAATTTGAGGGCTCACGCTTCATGAACGAGGTCATGGCGCTGAACGGGCTTGCCAACTATACGCCCGACGAGCTCAAAAAGCAGGGCAATTTCCTTGCGGCGTACGGCGTCAGCCACGTCATCAACCATGCCGTTAAAATGACCAGGCCGCTGGCGCAGTCGGTGGTAACGCCGGATTTTTACAATATTGACCCCTGCTGGCAGGCGATGGGGCAATACGCCGCTTTCATCCGCCGCATATCATATATCAATTCAAACGGCCGCGCCGACGCCCAGGTGCTGGTACTTTCGCCAATGGACAGCATGTTCGCGCTGGCCGAAAACGACGTGTTCGATATGGATTTCAAAACGCTGGACGTGGAGGGCGGCATTCCCGCGATCAATGCGGCCTTCGGCGGTGAGGCCGGCGAGATCAACCGTCAATACGGCGAACTGATACGTCTCCTGACGCGCTGCCGCGTTGAGCATCTCACCGCGGACAAAGAGTATTTCCGGCGTATGGAAGTTTGCGGTCCTGCACTGCGATATAAAGAATTTGTGTTCGATACGGTCATTGTCCCCCGCACCGTCATGATCGACCTCGCGGCGGCGGAAAAGCTGGCGGAATTCGCCGAAAACGGCGGCAATATCATCTGGATCGGACCGTTTCCGTCGTCAACGCTCCAGAACGGCCGAAACGATCCGGCGTTGGCCGCCGCGCTTTCGCGCATAGAGCGAAGCGGCCGCCTGCGGCATGTGCGCGAGCCGCGGGAAGTCTCCGTGCCTGCGGGCGTGGAAGCAGTCTCCGGCAGCGGCGCTTTGCTAAGTCACCGGCGTATTATCGACGGCAAGTTTTTTGTGTTCATCTGCCACAACGAAAACACCGCCGCGGAATCCGTTGTCCGCGTTCCCGGCGTCCGCGGGAAGGCGATCCTGCTGGATCCGGCGACCGGCAGGCAGACGATCCCCGAAACGAATGAAACACCGGACGGAACGTGCGTGGCGGTGAGCTTTGCGCCTTTCGGCGCATTCTATCTGGTGATCGACCCGCAGGAAAAAGCGGAAATGCCCGCGCCGCCCACCGCGTTCCGGGAACTCGAGCTGACCCGCTTCACGGCCTCGGTAGACCGGGGCAACACCGCCCTCTCCCTCACTCACACATTCGTTCCCGCAGTCACGGACCGGGTGCGCGTGATCCTGCGCAAAGGCTGCTTCGAAGATCCGACACATCCCGACGTGACCGAGCTCGAAGTATTCCTCCGCGGCGGGAGCGTGGCGAGGAAGCGCGTTGACAACGCTTTCACCGTGGAGTACGACGAGGTCAAGGCTGTGGAATTGTCCTTCCCGGAGCAGGAGATCGACGCGGTGCGCGTGGCGTCCGCCCGCGGATTGACCTCGTACCGGATAGAGGTGTGGCAAAACGGCTGGTGGCACAACGTCTCCGAACTGGATTCATACTCCCAGAGCGAGCTCATCCGGCCGGTGACATATCCCGTCGGCGAATACGAGGTGCCCCTCACGGACTGGGGCGAGTGGGATCTTCTGCCCGCTGCTTTTGCCGGCGTGGTGACGTACCGCACCGTCGTCGAACTGCCCGAGCCTCCCCTGCCCGGCGCGCTTTTGCAGCTGGACAAATTCAGCGGTTCGGTGCGTGCCGCCGTCAACGGCGTTTCCCTCGGCGTCAAAATGTTCGCTCCGTTCACTTTCGATACCGGTTCCGCGCTGCGGAACGGCGCAAACGTGATAGAACTGCATGTATCCAATACCATCGTCAGCAACATCAGCGAAACGCACGGCGGCATATCCCGGGCGGTGCTCAGATTTCCGTCTGATGCAGAAAGCTTCCGTGAAAAACCGGTGCTGACGGGCTGATCCCCGTCTGGCGCGGATCTGCTCGCTGCGGGTGCGGCCGTCGTATCAGCGATATCCGGACGGCAACGGCTATTTTAATTTGCGAGCCTGCTGCCGCACTCGGGGCAGAATTTGCCGTGGTCCGTACCGACCTCATATCCGCAGCAGGGGCAATATCCCGGGCCTTCTTTTTTGGGCTCAGCCGGCGGCTGCGGCTCTGGGGCGCGGTCTCCCGGGGGCGTCGTGCCCGTGTCAATGCCCATGCCCATGCCAAGGCCCATACCCATTCCCATTCCGCCGAATGTGCCCGGAGCGGGGTTGGCCGTCATCGTATTCCTTATCGTCCCTCTCGCGGAATCCGGCACCTCGATCTTGTCCAGCATGTCCTCCCGCGCGAATACCGAGAGCGGCGTGGTGGCGTCGAATACGATCATATGCGCGGTAAGCCGGTCCGGATACACATTGATCTGCGTATATGTGCCGAAATCACTGTCTATCAGGTTCGCGGGGACAATATACACGCTCTCAGGATCATATTTATAGCTGACAACGTGGATCGGCGCGCCGTTCACGCCGAGCATCGTCAGCCGGTCGCCGCGGATGAACAGCTTATTCACATATTTCCTGTCCCGAGGCCATTCGATCCACTCGCCCTGCAGCTTCGGCAGGTACTCGTCGTCTCTGATGATTATGTGGTCGAAGGGGCCGTTGTCAACTTTTTTCAGCGTGTAGAGCGTCTCCCCCATGATCGTGTAATAGTACAGGAATTTGAGCTCGCCGTTTTCGTAGGCAAGTTCTTTTATCATTGTGAACGGTTCGCCGTCAAAGGTGCGCGAAAGGACGTTGTCCGCCAGGCTTATCACCGTGCGTTCGCCGCGTTCGAGCCGGTCCGCGTCGTATTCGATGGACGTTGTCAGCGTAACATCCCGCCGGTACCCGCGGACGGTCATTTCTCCGTCCCGGATCTCGACGTAGTAGTGGTAGCCTTCTTCCCAGTATCCGTTGAGTTTTTCTGAATA
>CACZOW010000048.1 GCA_902782885.1 uncultured Ruminococcus sp.
CGGCGCGCTTTGCGGGCAACGTCAAAGCCGTTCATTCCCGGCATCATGACGTCGAGGACAACGATATCGTACAGCCCGCCCTCTATCTCACAGAGCGCGTCTTCGCCGTTGTCCACCGCCGTGACCTCGTATTTTTCCTGCCGCAATATCTCGCACAGCGCGCGGTTCATTCTTTTTTCGTCTTCCGCCAGCAGTATTTTCATAAAGCACCCGCCTTCGTTTCGTACCGTTTTGCCGCCATTATACGGGCGATCATTGAATGAAGATTGAAGCCGGTATCATTATCTCCCGAATCCCGGTCAATTGCAACTGATTTTCTCCGGTTTTCACATGCCATTTTGCATTGACTTCCCGCCGCCTTAAATATACAATAAGGACAACAGCGATTCTCTTCGAAGGACGTGAGGCGGAATGCCCGACAAGTTTACGATCGACGGCAATCTGTTCGCAGTTGCCGACCCCCACGCGGCCAAAAACAGTTACGCGGAGCTCCGCCGTTCAGGCGGGGGTCTGTCCCCGTGTTTAAAATTGCCCACGTACGACAGCGCGGCGGAACTGCTGCCGGAGCCGGTGTGGGAAGGCAGAGAGGACGTTGTCCGCGCGTACCGCAAGGCGTGGCAGCTGGCGTTCGGGAACCTGCGCAAAGCGCGGGCGGAGGCCGGGTTCGTGTCGGATTTTATTGACACCGCGTTCAACGGGTTTCTGTTTATGTGGGACTCGTCTTTCATCGTGATGTTCGGCAAATACGGCGCGGCGGCCTTCGATTTCCAGCAGACGCTGGACAATTTCTACGCGCACCAGCACCGCGACGGCTTCATCAGCCGCGAGATCAACGAACTCGACGGGCGCGAGCAGTTCAGCCGCGACGACCCCGCCTCCACCGGGCCGAATATTCTGCCCTGGGCGGAGTGGGAGTACTATCAGACCACCGGCGACGCCGCGCGCTTAAGCAAAGTGTTCGACCCGCTGCTGGCGTATCACCGCTGGCTGCAGCGAAACCGCTCCTGGCAGGACGGCACGTATTGGAGCTGCGGGCTGGCGTGCGGCATGGACAATCAGCCCCGCGCCGCCGCGGAATTTGACCCCGCCATGTCCCACGGCTTCATGAGCTGGATCGACACCTGCGCGCAGCAGTATCTGAGCGGGCGGATATTGACCGAAATGGGCAGACTGCTGGGCCGGGAAGCTGAGACCGGCTGGCTCGCGGAAGAGGCGGAGTTTCTGAAGCGCGTGATCAACGACACGATGTGGAGCGGCGCGGACAATTTCTACTACGACCGCCGCCGGGACGGTTCGCTCAGCGGGGTCAAGACCATCGGCGCGTACTGGACGCTGCTGGCGGGGCTGGTGCCGGAGGAACGGCGCGCGGCGTTTATCGAACATCTGGACGATCCGAAGGAATTCAACCGGCCGGTGCGTATACCCACGCTGGCGGCGGACGATCCGCATTACCGGGCGGACGGCGGCTACTGGCTGGGTTCGGTGTGGGCGCCGACAAATTATATGGTGCTGAAAGCGCTGGGCAACACCGGTACGCCCCGGGCAGAGCAGCTGGCGCATGAGATCGCGCGGAATTACGTTGACAACGTCACCGCCGTTTTCGAGCGCACTGGCACGCTTTACGAAAACTACGCGCCGGAGCAGCCCGCGCCGGGCAATCCGGCTAAGAACGACTTTGTGGGCTGGACCGGATTGGCGCCGATCTCCGTGCTGTTCGAATACGTGTTCGGCATTCGGCCCGAGGCCCTAAAAAACCGCATCGTATGGCACGTGGCCCTGACGGACGCGCACGGCATCCGGCGGTATCCGTTCAAGGGCGGCAGCGTGACGCTGCTGGCAGGGGGACGGACCTCCGCATCGGAACTGCCGGAATTTACACTGGAGAGCACGGTGCCCGTTGACGTCGAGATACACGCGGCGGGAAAGACATTTATCAGACACCTGGGAGGAACAGAGCAATGAAAGTACAGGCGGGCAAACGGATCATCCGCGCGGCGGCAATGCTGCTGGCGTGCATGTGTATAGCCGCGGCATTGACCGCGTGCGCCGGAGACGGCGGCAAACGACCGAAGGAGGAGATCAAAGTGACGACGCTTGAAGACCTGACAGCGGCGGAGTACTACAAAAACGGGTATACCGCGAATTATGTGGCGGGAATCGACCAGTTCGAACGCACTTTCGACGGCAACGCGGGCAGCAAGACCGACAAACCGCGCGACGTGGGCATCTTTTACTTCTGCACGGGCGGTCAGCACGGCGGCCAGCAGATCGTCAACGTCACCGAGCTCATCGCGCAGGAAGACGGCATAAAAAATATGTTTTTCGAGGACAACGAGGTCGCTCCCACCAACGGCGGCGTGTTCTTCTGGGGCGAGCCGCTCTGGGGCTACTACAATTCCGCCGACAGCTGGGTGATCCGCCGCCATCTGGCGCTGCTCACGGAAGCGGGCGTTGACTTCCTCGGGTTCGACGTCACCAACGCCGTAACGTACGACACGGTCGTGTCCAAGATCATGAACGAATGCCGCAAAATGATCGACGAAGGCTGGAATCCGCCCGGACTGGTGTTCTACACCAACGCCTACTCCCACCGCGTGATCACCCACCTGTACAACTCGTATTACAAAAAAGAAAACCTGAAGGACGTCTGGTACTATCTGGACGGCAAACCGCTGATCATCGGCAACATCAGCGCCGCCGCCGATCAGTGGGAAGTCCGCAGCCGCGAAAAGAATTACGTTTCGTCGGAACTGCCGGACGAGATCCTGAACTACTTCACGTTCCGCGATTCCCAGTGGCCCAGCGATGCGTACAAAGAAAACGGTTTCCCGTGGATCGAGTGGTCGTATCCCGCGCCGGTGCACAATGGCGTCATCAACGTCGCCGTTGCCAGCCATCCCGCGCTGCCCATGTCCTTCTCCGTCACGCGTGGCGCCAAAAACTGGGGGCGCGGCTGGAACGTTGACACCAAAAAGAACGAGCCGGAAAAGGCGTACGAAGGGCAGTTCTTCCAGTCTACTTGGGACGTTGCCATCAAGGAAGACCCGCGCATCGTGTTCGTGACGGGCTGGAACGAGTGGACCGCGGGCAAAATGATGTACGACGGCGAGTGGGCGATGGTCGACCTCTGCAACATGGAATTTTCCCGCGACGCCGAGATGATGAAAGGCGGCTACAACGACGCGTTCTACATCCAGCTGGCGCAGAACATCCGCAAATACAAGGACGTGGAGATCCCCGCCGGCGCGCAGCTGAAGTCCGTCCCCGTTACGATCCCCATGACGTCGGATCTGTCTGCCTGGGACAACGTTGAGGCGGTCTTCCGCGATCCGCTCGTGGTCAACAAGCCCCGCAACAGCAACGGCGCCGTTCCTTCGCTGAAGTACACGCAGGCGGAGGCGCGCAACAACGTGACGGAGATCCGGGTGGCGCAGGACGCGGACAATTTCTACTTCATGCTGAAGGCGACGGAGGCGATCAAGCCCCGCGAAGCCGGCGATCAGGGCTGGATGAACCTGCTGATCGGCACCGGCGAGGTAGAGAAAAAAGGCTGGGAAGGTTATGAGTTCGTAGTCGGCCGCGGCGTGACCGAAGGGGGCGCGCTGACCGTTGAAAAACTGAGTTCCGACTTCACTTCCGCAGCGGCGGGCGAGGCGGAATTCCGCGTGGACGGAAGCGTGATGCAGGTGAAGATCCCCCGCGCGGCGCTGGGCATGGCGTCCGACGTGAACCGGCTCTATTTCAAGCTGGCGGACGGCATCGAGCATCCTTCCGACATCATGGACTACTACATTTCGGGCAAATCCCTGCCCCTCGGCCGCCTGAGCTTCCGCTACCTGGGCTGAGTTTTTTAAGCACGGGGTCAGACCCGCTTTTTAAGCACGGGGTCAGACCCGCGTATCACGGAGAAAGCATGCAATGACGGCTAAAGATATTATGCGGCGCCTGCTCAGCCTGACCAGAAAAGCGGTGCAGGATTACGATATGATCAAAGAGGGCGACCGGGTGTGCGTGGGATTGTCCGGGGGCAAGGACAGCATGACGCTGCTGGCGGTATTGGCCCAGTTAAAACGCTTTTACCCGAAGCGTTTCGAACTGCGGGCGGTGCACGTCTCGCTGGGGTTCGAGGGCGTTGACGACACCCCGATCCGCGAATTCTGCGACAGCCTCGGCGTACCGCTGGAGGTCGTTGACACCCGGATCGCCGAGATCGTTTTTGACATCCGGAAAGAGCCGAACCCATGCGCCCTCTGCGCGAACCTCCGCCGCGGCGCCCTCAACTCCACCGCCGCCTCCCTGGGCTGCAACGTCGTGGCGCTGGCCCACCACAAGGA
>CACZOW010000049.1 GCA_902782885.1 uncultured Ruminococcus sp.
GGTAAATGTCAAATAATGCCTGAGTAAATTGGCCTCATTCCCCTTTGCACTCGCGGAAGATCTCCCTGAACGCCTCCGCGCTGTTAAGGATCGTATCTTTGCTCACGCAGTACGCCAGACGGAAATAGCCGGGATAGCAGAAGCCGCTGCCGGCCACCACGATGGTGCGGTGTTTGAGGGCGATCTCGGCGAAGCGTTTGTCGTCGGGGATCGGGCATTTCGGGAAAAGGTAGAAGGCGCCCTGCGGCTTCAGGCATTCGAAGCCCGCGGCGGTGACGATGGCATACAGCATGTCGCGGCGCTCGCGGTAGGCGTCGAGGCCGACGGAGCGGTCGAGATGGCCGACCACCGCCTTCTGGAAGAGCGCGGGAGCGTTGACGAAGCCCAGCGTGCGGTTTGAATAGATCAGCGCGGCTTCGAGAAGTTCCTTGTCGGGGAGATCCGGATTGACCGCCACGTAGCCGATGCGCTCGCCCGGGAGCGCGAGGGATTTACTGAAGGAGTTGACGACGATGCTGTTCGGGAAGATGCGGGCAACGGACGGGACTTCCACGCCGTCGTACACGATCTTTACGTACGGCTCATCGGAGACAACGTACACCGGCGTGCCGAACTCCGCCTCCGCGTCCGCGAGAGCGTCGCGCAGGGCGAGCAGGTCCTCCTCGGGATAGACCGCGCCGGAAGGGTTGTTGGGAGAGTTCAGGATGATTGCCTTCGTGCGGGGTCCGATGGCCGCGCGCACCGCGGGAACGTCGGGGCGGAAAGTGCCCGGCAGCGTTTTGACCGGTTTGACGGAGGCGCCCTGATTGCCTACGTACGAATTGTACTCCATGAAATACGGGGCCAGCACGATCACTTCGTCACCGGGATCCAGCAGCGAGTGGAATACGACGGACAGGCCCGCGGCGGCGCCCACCACCATCACGATGTCGTCGGCGGTAAACGCGCGTCCGCTCTGCGCTTTCATATATTCGGCAACGCGCGCCCGCACGTCCGGGAAGCCCGCGTTGGCCATGTATTTGTGGATGCCCGGTTCGGCGGCCAGGCGGCGGATGTCGTCGATCACTTCCGGATCCGGCTCGGGATCGGGGTTGCCCAGGGCAAAATCGTATACGTTGTCCGCACCGTACCTGGCTTTAAGCAGCGCGCCCTGCTCGAACATTGCCCGGATCATGGAACCGGACGAGAGCGCGGCGGTAACACTTTTGGAAAACATTGACCTCACTCCCCCTTGAGCGTACGGATCACCGCGGCACGGTCGGACGCGCCGTACACCGCGGAACCGGCCACCAGCACGTCGGCGCCGGCAGCGACCACCTGTGCGTACGTCTTCGTATCCACGCCGCCGTCGACTTCGATATGCATATCCGGTCTTCCCGCCTTGACGCACATTTTGCGCACGGCTTTGATCTTATCCGTGACCTGCGGGATGTACGACTGGCCTCCGAAGCCCGGGTTCACGGACATCAGCAGTACCATATCGATATCCGGCAGGATGTATTTCAGCGTATCCTCCGGCGTTGCGGGATTCAGCGCCACGCCCGCGAGGCAGCCCTGCTTTTTGATGAGCTGCACGGTGCGGTGCAAGTGCACGCAGGCTTCCTGATGCACGGTGATTATATCCGCGCCGGATTTGGCGAATTCTTCGATATATTTGTCCGGATCCTCGATCATGAGATGCACGTCGAAGGGCAGTTTGGTGACCGGGCGCGCTTTTTTGATGACGGGCATGCCGAACGAGATGTTGGGCACGAAATGGCCGTCCATGACGTCGACGTGTATCCAGTCGGCGCCGGCGCGCTCTACGTCAACGATATCCTCTCCCAGTTTCGCAAAATCCGCGGACAATATAGACGGTGCTACCAGAATCTTCATGTTGTCTTCCCCTTCTTGTATCTGTTCTTTTCACGGCTCTCCAGTTCACGGTAGAGCTTTATATATCTTTCATAGCGTTCCTGCGGAAACACTCCCGTACGGACCAGTTCCGTCACGAAGCAGTCCGGTTCGCCGGTGTGGCTGCAGTCCTGGAACCGGCATACGCCCGGATGGTCAACTATCTCCGGGTAGCAGTCCGCCAGCTCCCGCATCCCGATGTCCGCCAGTTCCAGCAGGCTGAAACCGGGCGAATCGATCACAAATGACGGTCTTTCCGTCAGGCCTTCCGCCACCGGGAACAATTCCGCGTGGCGCGTGGTATGGCGGCCGCGCTGCGTCTTTTCGCTGATGGCGCCGGTGGACATGAACGCGCCGCCGGTGAGCAGATTCAGGATCGTGGATTTGCCCACGCCGGATTGGCCGGCCAGCACGGAAGCAGCGCCGTCGAGCTCGGTTAGCAGCGGCGCGAGGCCGTGGGCGTCTTTATCCGCCGCCCGGGTGATCAGGCACGTGGCGGCCGACGCGTATTCGGCGGCAATGCGGGCCGCGGCGCCGGCGTCCTGATCGGCTTTGTTGATCACCAGCACGGGCCGGATCCCGGCGGTCCGGGCGGCGATCAGCAGCTTGTCCACCAGAAATAAATCGGGCGCCGGCGACGCGGAAGCGATCACCAGCACCATGTTGTCAACGTTGGCCACCTTAGGCCGCACCAGCTGATTGCGGCGCGGCGCTATGGCGTCGATCACCGCCTCGCCTTCGCGCCCGGTGAAAGAGAGCGTGACGTTGTCCCCGGTGACCGGGGTGCGCCCGTCCAGCCGTATGCTGCCCCGCAGCCGGCATTCGAGCGTGCGGCCTTCGCTGTATACGGTATACAGACCGCCCACACCTTTTAGGATCGTGCCTCCGGGAACGTTCCGCGCACCTCCGCCGTCAGCCGTATCCGCGCTCATTCTTTCTTCTCCGTGTAGTCGGCGGTCACCGTGATCTGACGGTATACCGTGCCGTTAAGGTAGATCGTGACTTTCACAGGCATGTTGTTGACCGGCAGCTTCACGGAATACTTGACCGGGAAGGCCTTGCGCTCCACGCGCTCGTTGAACAGTATATCCGCAAACGATCCGGCGCCCACCATCTGCCGCGATTCGATGCGCACGTCAAAGGTGTCGCCCATCGTCGTCACGTCCGTGGGAAAATCCAGCGTCAGTTCTTTGTATGTGATCAGCATGGACGCGTTGTAGAAGTACACTTCCACGGTCTCGCCCACATACACTTCGGTACCGGCGGGCGGATATTGGGCCACCACGGTATTAGAGGCGATGATCGGTGCGGGCGTGGGCGTCGGAGAAGGCGCCGCGGTAGGCACCTCGGTAGGCTCCGGCGTAGGCGTGGGAGACGGCGTATCGGTGGGTTCGGGAGACTCGGTAGGCTCCGGGGTCTCCGCGGGCTCGGGAGTCTCGGTTATCCGCGGCGTCGGCGTGGGCGGTTCCGTGGGCGGCTGCGTGGCGAAGGGATCCGGCGTTTCGGTGGGTTCCTCCGTCGGCGCGGGCGTCGGCGTGGGCGTCGCCACCAGGTCGGTGATGTCCGAGCCCGGATCGGGGTAGCCGCGGCGCAGCGCCAGACCTGCCAGGGAAAGCTGCATTGCCGCCTCGTCGTAAGTAAGTCCGATCAGGTTTGGCACGCGCACTTTTTCAGCCAGTTCGCCGGTGCTGTAGCATACGGTCACCGCGTCGCCCGGGGCAACGATAGCGCCCGCGGCCGGCATTGTCCGCACCACCGTCTGCGGCTTGTGGGACGCGCTGGCAACGCTCTGATAGCTCACGTTGAGGCCCAGCGAGGACAACGCCGATCCCGCCTCGCGGTAATCTTTGTCCACCCAGTCCTCCAGCACGAAGGAGTTGCTCAGGCTGGATACTTTCAGCGTCAATATATCCTTGCGCCCGATGACCTTGCCGCTCTCGACGCTCTGGCCCACTACGAAGCCGGTGGGATATTTGTCGCTGATGACCGGCTCCTGCACCACGTTGATGCCCTTCTGCGCAAGCTCGCTCATCACCGCCTCCGCGTTCATGGCGGTGTAGTCGCCGACGGTGTACGAGACGGAGGTGAAGCGGGACATGTTGCCGTTCAGCTTGTTGAAGCGGTTGACCATGAAGAGTATGCCCGCGATGCCGAGGATGATGGCCAGCACGTACGCGAAAGTGGTCATCGTGACGCTGCGTACGATCTCGGCGCGGTTGATCTCCAGCTCCTGATCGGTATACGAACGTGCCTGACGCGGTTCTTCGGGCGCGTTCCGGCCGGCGCGGTCAACGGGCTCTTCCGTCTCTTCGCGGCGTATGATCAGCGGTGCGGAGAATTCGGTCTTTTCCAGGTTCTGTATATCCGCGGCGCCGTCGTCGCTGTTTTCGGGAGTGAGGAAGGAATAGGACGGGTTGGCCGCCACCATCTTCAGGCGCGCGTACATGTCGCGGGCGGTCTGGAAGCGTTCGGCGGGGTCTTTTTTCGTTGCCATCATCACCAGGTCGCTGACGCCGTACGGAATGTCGGGGTCAACGGTGTGCGGCGGTACGATATTGCCGTCAATATGCTTGAGCGCGATGCTCACGTGGGATTCGCCGTCGAAGGGCACGACGCCCGTCACCATCTCATACAGCGTGATGCCGATGGAATAGATATCGGAGCGCTCGTCCACGAAGCCGCCGCGGGCCTGCTCGGGCGAAAGATAATGTACGGATCCGGCGCTGTCGCCCCCGGCTTTCCGGGTGCCTTCCGTGACGGCGCGGGCAATGCCGAAGTCCGTCAGTTTCACGCGGCCTTCATCGGTGATCAGTATATTCTGAGGCTTGATGTCGCGGTGCACGATGCCGTGGCTGTGGGCGCAGTCAACGGCAGACAATATCTGCGCCACGATATTCAGCGCGGTACGCCAGCCCATGGACTGGATCACGTTGATATACGCTTTTAACGTGATGCCCGAGATGAATTCCATGACTATGTACTGGACGTCCCCGTCCTGAGCATAGTCGTATATCTCCACGATATTCGGGTGGCGGAGGTTCTTGGTGGCTTCGACTTCGTTGCGGAACTGGCGTACGAACTCTTCATCCTCGGCGTATTCCTCCCGGAGCATCTTGATGGCAACGGTGCGGTCCTCCTGCAGGTCCGTGGCACGGTATACCAGGGACATGCCTCCGGTGCCTACCTTGCTGTCGAGCCGGTAGCGCCCTCCCAATATGATTCTGTCTGCTGCGTCTGTCTGCATCGTTTACAACTCCGTTGTTATTGTGCGCGCCGTCACAGCGCCACCACGACCGCCGTGATGTTGTCCCGGCCGCCTTTTTCGTTGGCCAGGTCAACCATTGCCTCCGCCGTTTCGGCAGGGTTCACGCAGTCGCTCAAAAATGATCCGATCTCTTCAAAGCTCAGCATTCCGGACAGCCCGTCGGAACAGAGCAGGAGTCTGTCCCCCGGATCGTACGTGTCGGTGAACATGTCGCCGGTGGGGCAGGAGAAAAAGCCGAGGCCGTTGGTGATGCGGTTGCTGCCGTACAGCTGTTTCGCTTCGTCGGCAGTGAAGCGGCCCGAGCGCACGAACTCGGCGTATATGGTGTGATCCACCGTCAGTTGGCGGAGGGCGCCCCGGGACAGCAGGTACGCCCGGCTGTCGCCAAAGTTCAGCGTGAATACGCGGTTCTCCGTGACGGCGCAGGCAACGAGCGTGGTGCCCATGTCGTTGTGCGCGGTCTCGTAGGCGTGGCGGATGATGGCTTCATTGGCGCTCTGTGCGGTGTGGCTGAGGAATTCCGCGGGTTCGGGCATGCGCTCGGTCTCGGTCAATTTCTGATAACTGTCCGCAAATACCTCCGCGGCGATCTCGCTGGCAACTTCGCCCGCGTACAGCCCCCCGACGCCGTCGGCGACCGCGAAAAGCGCAAAAGGAACATCAGGCAGGTTGGCCATGCAGAAATTGTCCTCGTTCAGCGAACGAAGCATTCCTTTATCGGTTTTCGCGCCGTACCTCATCCCGTGATTCCTCCAGCGCCTGCCGCCGCAATTGACCGCAGGCCGCCTCTATGTCTCTGCCCATTGCCCGCCGCACCGTGGCCGCGAGCCCGCCGCGCTCCAGCCGCGCGCGGAAACTGTCGATCCGTTCCCGCTGTGCCCGGGCGTATCCGGTGCCTTTTACCGTATTGACCGGTATCAGGTTGATATGGCAGAGCGTGCCGCCCAGCAGTCTGATGAGTTCATCCGCGTGGGCGTCGGTGTCATTGACCCCGGAGATCATGGCGTATTCGTACGTCACGCGTCTCCCGGTCCCTGAACTATAAATTTTACATATTTCAAGCAATTTGTCAAGGCTGTACTTGTTGGCCACGGGCATCATGCGCGCGCGTTCCTCCTGAAACGGAGAGTGCAGCGACACGGAGAGCGTAATGGGCAGGTCCTCTTCCATCAGGCGCTTTATGCCGGGTATCAGGCCGCACGTCGAGAGCGACATTTTCCGGTAGCTGATGTTCAGTCCTTCGGGATCGTGGGCAATGTGCATGAATGCCAGCACGTTGTCAAAATTATCCAGCGGCTCCCCCACGCCCATCATCACGACGTGCCCGACTTTTACGCCCGCGTCCCGCTCCATCGCCTTGATCTGGCCCGCGATCTCGCCCGCGGTAAGATCCCGGCCGAAACCCGCTTTGGCGGAGGCGCAGAACGTGCAGCCCATCTTGCAGCCCGCCTGAGTGGAAACGCACGCGGAATAGCCGTATTTATACTTCATCAGCACGCTTTCGATGAGGTTGCCGTCGCCCAGGTCGAACAGATATTTCACGGTGCCGTCAACGGCAGAAACGAGCTTGCCCGCGGTCCTGAGCACCCCGTCGCCGTATGTTTCGGACAACGTACGGCGGAGCTCTGCGGGCAGATCGGTCATTTCATCGAATGAGACGCCGCGCGCCAGCCATTTCTCCA
>CACZOW010000050.1 GCA_902782885.1 uncultured Ruminococcus sp.
CGAACCGGTGCCGAACACCAGTTTGCACAGATTCAGCTGCTCGGCGCCGCGATGTACCTCGTCGTCGTACGTCATGAGCGCGGCGTTGGGATATGCGCCTCTCAGGAACACGATGCTTCTGCCGTACGCGCACGCGCGCTCGTCCTGGAGATCAAGGGTCTCGGGTATGCCGGATTCGGGGCCTCTCATGCTGTGCCTTTCAAGGGGTCTGTCCCTGTGTTCAATGTTCCTGTGTTCAAATCAGTTGGCGCCGGTCATTGCCATCGCGGCCGGGTCTGAGTACGCGGGATAATGCTTGAGCATAACGAGCGGTTCGCTGTCGCTTTCGTTGACCACGTTAAGACCTTCGGCCGCGGTCTTCGCCGACACGAAAAACTCGTCTTCGGAATGGCCGCCTACCCGCAGCATGCACGCCGCGGCGCAGTTGTGGCCGCCGAGCTTTCCGCGTCCCTGCACCACGATAAGGCCGTACGCGAAGCCGTCTTTTACAGTCACGGACTGTCCGGGGAAGACCGTGAGTTCCCGGGCGGCAATATAGTCGTTCCCGTACGCGATCTGCTTCTGCACATGAGCGGCGTCCTCCGACAACGTCACCGGCGGGCGGAAATACGTCTGCTTGTAGTGGGGGTCAACGTTGGCCTCCCAATCCATCAGCGACATAATGTAGTCGATGTCCCGCATCTTGTCCTCGGGGCAGTTCTCGCACAGGAACTTGTAATCGTATATCTCGCCGTCGGTAATATTCTCGTAAACGGAGTTGACGTCGGAATTCCACTGCGGTTCGTAGGTGAGGTACGAACCCGGCGCGTGCAATACTCCCGGCGGCGTATACCAGCCCGTGCCCAGTTCGATGCGGAAGGCGCGGGAAAGTTCGGTGATGCGGTTATCGCCGCGCTCGTACATCAGCAGGCGTTCTTTGACCTGTTCCTTCGTGGTGTCGGGGTCAAAGCCGAAGTATGTGTGCGGGAATTTGCCCGGATAGTTGTTGTACTGGGGCGGATAATAATACGCTTCCGGCTTGCCCAGCCTGCCCACGCGCGCCGCCGATTCGAAGTCAAGATGCAGATGGAAGAACAGCGGGCCGGTGTAGTCGTAGAATTTGGAGTACATGGGCCAGGTCCCGTATTTTGAATAGAGCCTTTCTCCGATCAGTTCCGGGCCGAGGGCGTCAACAAAATCCTTAAAGTACACCTTGTCTCCGCCGCCGGTGTTGACGCGGCTCATGCCCTCGTCGGGCTCGGCCAGGGGGCCGTTGTTGGCGGCGATCACTGAGGCGAACCAGCGCTCTTTAATTGACCCGCGCTTTACGCCGTACGCGTAATAGTCATCGGGGTGGAGTTTCAGCCTTCTGCCCGCGTCGCCGAACTGGCGGGGGATGAAAATGGGGTCGAAGCGGAGCACGCCGCCGCTATTGTCGAGAAAAGAACGATAGTCCATGTTGCCCTCCTAAATCTGAGTATAAGCGTAATAACGGCCGCCGATCTGCGCGACCCTGACTATAGTGATATTTGCCGAAATGTCCGGGCTGTCAAACGGCCCGAAACGCACCAGCTCCGGCAGCACGTCGCCGGTGAAGCGCAGACTGTATGTGTTTCTGCCGTCGGAAACGCACAGCGGAAGCCCGCCGCCGCGCACGTATTCGTAGTTTACGCGGTGCACGCCGTCAACACACTTTACCGGCATGTCCGCGACGCTCATGCGGTCAATATGCGCCGGCAGCCGCGGTATAAGCCGGAACCGCCCGTTTTCAGCGAGGTCGTCCGCGCCGGCGATCAAACGCACTTCCTTGATGATCTCCGCCTGCTGGACGGCGTTGCCCAGGTCGCTGTTGCGGAACCAGTATTCGCCCGAGCCGTGCATTATCACGCCCTCAGGTACGACGTACGGTACGTCGGTATGGTGGTAGCACAGCATCGCGCTCGCCTTCACGCATTCGCTGTACTCTTCGTACAGATCCAGCGCCAGCGCGCAGTTGGTGAGATATCCCTGGCCGTAGCCCATCTGCCGCCCGGAGCATGGCGCGTAATACACTTCTTTTTCCGCGGCGAAGGTGCTGCGGCAGAGCTCGTACAGCTCCGGGTCCGCGTCGTGCAGGTCGTATCCCAGGTAGTCCGTGCCGATCAGCGCGCACACGAAACGTTTATATTCGTACGTCCAGCAGTCGTCGGTGGTGTCGGTGAACACTTTGCCGAAGCGCGGATGCTCCATCACGAAGCGGTCAAAAATGCCGCGTTTCAGCCGTGCGCAGAACCCGCGCAGTTCCGCGGCATAGTCAACGTCGCCCAGCGCGTCGAACAGCTGCGCGTACAGCAGTTCCGCGTAATATGAGATCATATTTGAGTACAGGTCGTAGCCGCCCAGTATCTGGGTGCTGGTCTCCGAGTGGGTGTAAAGTACCCGTTCAAAGTTCGATTCCGCGGGATTGGCCTCCTGCCACAGGTAGTAGTCCGCCGCGGCTTTGAGGTGGGCGCGGTTGGCCGCGAGCCAGGCGTTGTCAACGCCGCCCTTGCGCCACAGATACCATATCGCGGTCATGATGGAGGCGTGGCCGTCGTTTTCGTTGCCCTCGTTGAACAGGTCGTTCTCGTCGCGGGCCACCAGATTCGCCACGCGCTTCCAGTGGGGGACATGAAAACGCACGGAAGGGTAGTACAGCATCTCGTGCAGTTTGTCCACCGCGGCGGCAACGCGCCCGAAATATCCCGCGTTCGTTACTTCGATCAGCATCCGGCCGGTGTCCCGGGTCCACACGTGCGCGCCGTAGGAAGCGGAATAATTGAACGTGCCGAACCCGATGTAGCACCCGAAATTCGCGGTGCCCGCGGTGGAAGTGTGGGGCATGCCGTCGTCGGTGATCTTGCCGTACGCCATGTCAATGATATTTTTCCGGTACACGTTGGTGAGGATGTCAATGCCCTTCGCGTTATAGAACCTTATGTCCGGCGCGTCAAACTTTTCTGTCTCCAGCAGTTCCGCCGCTTCCGGCACTTCGCTCCGGTACTGATACAGGCGGTGCTTCAGCGCGTCCAGCGGCGCGTAGTACGCTTTGCGCAGGAAGAAATCCAGGTCCGCCGACTTCAGCTTCGCGGCGTCCTCCGCGTCATCGCACGGTGCGCCGTCCGCAATCGCTCCGGTCAACGCCGAGAAGCACAGATCCGCGCGCTTGCCGTCTTCTTTATGCCACTCGATGCTGACAATATTTTTATCTGCCCGCGGCCGGTACGCGAATATCCATTTGGTGGCTTTCTGTGCGTCTTCCGACGGGTTTTCGTTGAGGATCAGCGCGGCGTCCAGCAGCGCTTTGGCACGCGCGTCGGACTTGAACGGCTCGTCGTAGGGGGCTTCAAAGCTCATCAGGTTGCCTTCGCAGGGCTTGGGCTTGCAGAAAAGATTGTAGTTGAAGGCGTTGACGCCGAAAATGACGGAAACGAGCTCCATCGTCCGGTCGTCGAAAATGATCCGGAAATGGCCGATGCGGTCGCCCAGAAACAGCCGCGTGGAATGGTCGTACAGCGCTTCCTGCTGGCCCCACCACTCGCTGCACTGCCAGCTTTCGGTCGCCATACCCAGAAAGTAAAGCGCGCGGAATCTGCCGCTGAGCGCCATACTTTCAGCTTTGATAGCCTCGATCTTTCCGTCCTGTTCGCATACCTCGAACGGAATACCGGACACGGTAAGAGTCTTGTTCGCCCTGTCGGTCTTCAAGCATTTAAACATGGCGGAGCTCCTTTCGTATTTAACATGATCGGTGAGCCTGCCGGCGGATGATCCGCATGCGTTGTCAATTATGCTCATTTTACCATAAGCTCGCGAAAGAGACAATCACTGTTTTATTTTTCTTGTGTAAATGAGGCTTGAGTGCCTGGGTAAATGTAGGCTGAGAGCTGGGGTAGATGTAGGCTTGAGTGCTGGAGTAAATGTCGGGCGGCTCTTCCGGGGCTCGTCAGACGAATTCAGACGGGTTTCCCGTTCGGCAGTCCCTTGCAACCCGATCCGCGCGGCAGGGTCACGCCGGATCAGGGCGAAGGTGTAGCCGCAATTTCTTTTTTCGCCATTTGCGGCTACAGGATCAGGGCGAAGGTGTAGCCGCAATTCCTTATTTCGCGATTTGCGGCTACAGGATCAGGGCGAAGGTGTAGCCGCAATTCCTTATTTTGCGATTTGCGGCTACAGGATCAGGGCGAAGGTGTAGCCGCAATTCCTTATTTCGCATTTTGCGGCTACAGGATTGAGGCAGAAGAAGCGGCCGACATCTGTTCAAGGCGTTGATCCTGATCGCGGAGCGAC
>CACZOW010000051.1 GCA_902782885.1 uncultured Ruminococcus sp.
ACCCGCTGGAGGTCATCGACAAATTCGGCACCGACGCGCTGCGCTTCTCGCTCATCACCGGCAACAGCCCGGGCAACGACCAGCGCTACCTTGAAGAAAAAGTCGAAGCCGCGCGCAACTTCGCCAACAAGATCTGGAACGCCACCAGATTCGTGCTGATGAACTTCGACGAAGAGCCGGATTTCAGCCGTGTTGACCCCGCGCGCTTCACGATGGAGGATAAATGGATATTGTCCGCGGCGAACCGCCTGATCACGGAAGTGACGGAAAACCTCGACAAATTCGAACTGGGCGTCGCGCTCTCCAAAGTGTACGATTTCGTCTGGGACGTTTACTGCGACTGGTACATCGAGATCGTAAAGCCGCGCCTGTTTGACGCCGCGTGCGCGACCCGCACCGAGGCGCAGTTCGTACTGAACGACGTGCTGATCAAATGCATGAAACTGCTGCATCCGTTCATGCCTTTCGTTACCGAAGCGATATACCAGCGGCTCTACAAAGACGCGGAGAGCATTATGATCTCCGACTGGCCGCTTGCGGACGCGCGTTACGACTATCCCGCCGAGGAGACCGCGATCTCCTACATGATCGAGGCTATCAAACGCATCCGCAATATCCGCCACGAGATGAATGTGCCTTCCGCGAAAAAAGCGCATATCATCGCGGTGACAACGGACGTCGAAAAAGCGCGCATCCTCTCGGAATGCGAACCTATGCTGCGCAATCTGGCATACTGCGCCGGATTGACCGTTAAGGACAATAAAGACGGTATTGCCCGCGACGCCGCCACCGTTCAGCTGGAAGGCGCCGTGCTGTACATGCCGCTGGAAGAACTGATCGACATTGCCAAAGAGATCGAACGCCTTACCGCCGAAAAGCAGAACCTCGAAAAAGAGATCGCGCGGCTTTCCGGCAAACTCTCCAATGAAGGCTTCATCTCCAAAGCGCCCGCCGCCGTCGTGGAAGGCGAACGCGCAAAACTTGAAAAATACAGATCTATATATGAGAGCACCGCGCAGAGACTGCGTGATATGAATGAAAGGTGATCCAAAATGCTCAAAGTAAGTGAAATCGTCAAGATCCTCGACGCTCAGGTGCTTACCGGCGAAGAGAACATGGACCTGGAGATCTACTCCGGCTGCGGCGCTGACCTGATGAGCGACGTTATGGCGTTCGTAAAGGAAAGCGTTATCCTGTGCACAGGCCTGGTCAATCCGCAGGTCGTCCGCACGGCGGAAATGATGGATATCAAAGTTCTGTGCTTCGTCCGCGGCAAAGTGCCCGGAGACGCCGTGATCGAACTGGCTAAAGAAAAAGGAATTACCGTTATCGCCACTCAGCACCCGCTGTTTATCTGCTGCGGCATGCTGTACAGCAACGGCATAAAAGGCAGGGGTGTTTGGAATTGAGCGAAGCTGCCGTAAAACTGCATTACGACATTGACGCCGAAGACTTTACCACCGCCGGCGAAGCTTCCAGCGGCGTAAAGAAAACATTGACGCGTCTGGGCGCCGAGCCTGACGTGATAAAGCGCGTTGCCATCGCCATGTACGAAGCCGAGATCAACGCGGTCATTCACGGCGGCGGCGGTGCCGCGGACGTGGAGATCACGCCGGAGAAGGTGACAGTAGTCATTTCAGATCAGGGCCCCGGCATTCCGGATCTGGACAAAGCCATGACTCCGGGCTGGTCGACCGCCACGAATCTCGTCCGCGAGATGGGCTTCGGCGCCGGCATGGGCCTGCCCAATATGAAGCGCTACACCGATGAGATGTATGTGGAATCGGAAGTCGGCGTAGGCACCAAAGTCACACTGATCGTCAACATGAAACGCTGAACTTCTTTAGGGGGAGTGCAATGGCTGAATATTTCCACTCTATCGTACTGGACGAGGAGCTCTGCAAAGGCTGTACAAACTGTATCAAAAAATGCCCTACGGACGCCATCCGCGTACAATACGGTAAAGCCCGCATTGAAAAAGAACGCTGCATAGACTGTGGCGAATGTGTGCGCACTTGTCCTTACAAGGCCAAAGTGGCGCAGACCGATCCGCTGGAGATCATGGCGGATTATAAATATACTATAGCGCTGCCGGCGCCCACGCTGTACCTGCAGTACGACGTCGCCAAATTCGGCCGCGACCGCATAATGACCGCGCTGAAAAAGATCGGCTTCGACTATGTATACGAGGTTGCCCGCGGCGCGGAGATCGTTACCGAAGCCAGCAACCGGTACCTGCAGAAGCACACCGAAACGCGGCCGATGATCTCATCCGCGTGCCCGGCGATCGTCCGGCTTATCCAGGTGCGTTTTCCGAGCCTGATCGATCAGATCATGCCGGTCAAATCTCCCATGGAAGTATCCGCCGCCAACGCGCGCCGTGAGTTCTGCGAAAAGAACCCCGGCATCGATCCGGAAGATGTGGGCGTGTTCTTCATTTCTCCCTGCGCCGCCAAGCTCACCAGCGTCCGCAACCCCATCGAGGTGGAGAAGTCAGGCGTCAACGGAGTTTTCTCCATCAAGAGCGTGTTTTTCAAGCTGCTAAAACAGATGGGCAAGATCCATGAGCCCGAAGACATCCTGCAGGCCGGCTACAGCGGCGTGCGCTGGTCCGCCATCGGCGGGGAAGCCAAGGGCATTAA
>CACZOW010000052.1 GCA_902782885.1 uncultured Ruminococcus sp.
ATCATATTGTACCATTCGCGATCGGCAATTTGGTCGTCCGGCAGGCGACATTTTCGGCGGCAATTACTCGCCCAGCAGCGGCTGCCCATATTTGAACAGCGCCGAATTGATCTCGTAGATGTCGTAGTTCCGGTTGGTGACAAAATATGTGATTATCAGATCGAATTTGCTGCTGGGCGAGAACGCGATCTCGGCGCGCGCCAGCAGGTCCAGCATCGTGGGCATATCCAGTTCGAGCGCGATGGCGAACGCCACGGCGGTCTTCTTTTTGGGTTTGTAGTCGCGTTTGCAGCGGATGCGGGAAAAGACTTTGCGGTCGATGTTGGCTTTTTTGTACACGGTCACGTCGGTCATGCCGCTCTCGTCGATCAGGTGCAGCAGGCGCTCCTGGAACGTGTCCGCGGAATTTTTGACCACTTCGTCGAGGCTTTTGCCGGAAACAGCATCGGCGATGGAGGTGTCAAGGGCTTCTTCCGCCATTGCCGCACATTCAAGCACCGGTTCAGGTTCCTCGGCGCGCTTTGACGCTTTCAAAAAAACGTCGTTTCTCTCCGGGCGCCGGGCGCGGCCGTAAAATGCGTCGCGTTCCGCTTTGATCGCGTCGTGAAACTGAGCAGCGGGAGCATGGGCGGCGCCTCCGTATTCCGCCGCGCAGATCGCGGCCGCGGAGTGGTTGTCTATATACGCCCTAATATCCCCGGACAGCCGCGCGGACAACTCGAACGAATCCCGGTCCAGCACCGCCAGGATCACGTTCATGTCATGGGACAATAAAAATATATTGATCTCGTCCAGCGCGATCCGCAGCGCTTCGTCCTTCGGAAAGCCGTACACGCCCGTAGCGATCAGCGGAAACGCGATGCTCTCACATTCCAGTTCCGCCGCCGCGGCCAGCGAGTTTTTGTAGCAGGCGCGCAGTATACCGCGTTCGCCGTGATCGCCGCCGTTCCACGCGGGACCCACGGTGTGGATTATATATTTAGCGTTCAGCCGGAACGCGCGCGTGTACGCCGCCGCGCCGGGGGCGATTGATCCGAGCTTTTTGCGTTCCGCGAGCAGCTTCCGCGCGCCCGCCGCCTTGTAGATGGCGCTGTCGGTGCCGCTGCCGATGACCGGCTCGGGATTGGCGGTGTTGACGATCGCGTCCGCTTTGACCTTCGTTATATCGTTCCGGATTATCTGAAAAGGCATACTGCACTCCTCCGTCTGCCGTTCACTCGCAGCGTTCCAGCGCCGCCTCTATCTCCCGCGCCGCCGCCTCCAGCGCGGTGCGTTCCGCGTCGCCGAAGCGCGCTTCCACCGGGCTGTCAATATCCAGCACGCCCCACAGCACGCCCTTACGCGAGAGCGGTATCACGATCTCGGACCGCGACGCGCTGTCGCAGGCAATATGGCCGGGAAACGCGTGTACGTCGTCAACGACCACCGTCTCTCCCCGCACCACCGCCGCACCGCATACGCCCTTGCCGGCGTCCAGCCGGATACAGGCGGGTCTGCCCTGGAACGGACCCAGCAGCAGCGCGCCGTCGGGCAGCAGGCGGTAGAAACCCGCCCAGTTGACCCGGTCCAGCGCCCCGAATATCACGGCGGAGAAGTTGGCCAGATCAGCCACTTCGTCGGTCACGCCTTCGGAGATCGCCCGGACCGTTTCGGCCAGCAGGGAGAGCTCCGTATTGTCCGTATCTGCACGGTGATCATCCATTTCTGAAACCTCCCGCGGCGGTCCGTCAGGCACGCCGCGTTATATTCTCAAAACATGTCGAACAGCGACATCTGGTTGCTTTCCGGCAGGCCTTCCAGGCAGCCTTCTGCCCGGAGCACTTCGGTGACGGCTTTGTTGGCGCCGGTGGATGCCTGGAAATCATCGATAGAGATGTATTTTGTTCCCAGCGCTTTGCGGCGGCGGCTTTCCGCCGCGATGCTCTCGGCCGCGGAGGCGCCGATGCCCTGCAGGCACGCGATCGGAGGCCGGATGCCTTCCGGCGTGGGCACGAAATTGCGCGCCTCGGATTCGTAAATATCCACCGGCAGGAATTTGAGGCCGCGGGCGTACAG
>CACZOW010000053.1 GCA_902782885.1 uncultured Ruminococcus sp.
CAGGGAAATATCAGGCTTGGCTTTGCCGTGGTAATCGGAGCCGCCGCTTTGAAGCAGGCCGAATTCGGTTGCCAGCGCCTCCGCCTGTTGCGTTGCCGCCGCGTCGAACAGCGAGTAGTGCGTTTCGATCGCGTCCAGACCCGCCTCTATTGCCCGAGGCAGGAAGTTCCGCACTCCGTCATAAGAAAGGCTCAGGAACGGATGCGCCAGCACGGCTTTACCGCCGTACATCTTGATGAAACGGATGGTGGTCAGGGGGTTCAGGCGTTTCGCGGGCTTGTAATAGCCGCGGCTTTCATCCAGGAGCGCCGAAAATGCTTCCGGCACGCTGTTGACGACACCTTTAGCGCAGAGCACCCGGGCAACGTGCGCGCGGTTGAACACGCTGGAGTCGGTGAGCGCCGCCACTTCCTCGTATGAGATATCGTAGCCGTCCGCGCGGAGGGCCGCAATAAGGCGGCGGTTCGAGTTGTCCTTGGCGACCCGCAAAAGGTCAACATAGTTGTTTATCTCCGGCCAGGCTTCTTTCGGGAAAAACAGACCGACGATATGCACTTCGCGGCGTTCGAATTCGGTGGAAAACTCGCAGCCGGGCACGGCGGCAACGCGGCTCCGCTCCCCCGCCTCCATAAATTCCGGGAGCCCGGCGGCAGTGTTGTGGTCGGTGAGGGCGATCGCGCCCAGCCCCCTCTCCTCTGCCATGCGGATCAGCGCGGCGGGACTATCGGAACCGTCGGAATACCGTGAGTGGGTGTGCAGGTCGCAGCAGATCATTTTACCTTCGCTCCGTCCGCCGTATCTGTTTCCCGGGCGATCGACGCAAGCGACGCCAGCGTTTCGGCATCTTCCGCCAGCTGCGCGGCGGTGTTGTCCTTCACGAACTCCATCAGGTAGTACGCGTCGGGCGCAATTTCATAATATTGCCGCCAGTCGTCCAGTTTTGCGCTGAGCGGCAGCCGCACGTCGCTGCCTTTCACGCCCGCGATCCCCTTCTCCCACGCGAACACGTGGCAGGCGCACAGGTACGGAAGCGACGCGCGCAGCGCGTAAATATTGCGTTCGAAAGGAATGTCCGGGTTGGGCTGAAAATGCAGCCGGCAGCCGGTGCGGCGCGCGAGTTCGGCGGCAATATCCGGATTCTCGGTCATTGTCCACCGGTGGCACTCCAGCGTTACCGCGATCCCCCGCGATGCGGCGGCGTCAACGCAGCGGGCAATGTTGTCCGCGACAGTCTCATCGAACTCACACTTCTTGCCGGCCCAGATCCGGATGTACTCCGCCCCCAGCGCGGCCGCCGTGTCCAGTGCGGGATAAAAACCGTCTATATCTGCCGCGGCGTTATAATAACTGCCGTAGCCGACGGGCACGAGTCCCGCGTCCGCGCAAAGTTTACGCACTTCCTCCGCGCGCCCGGTATTGCCCGCGGGAATATGGATATCGCCACCCCATTCGACGTACTTAAGGCTGTTCTCCGCGCACAGCGCGACGATTTCATTGCAGTTCAGGTTCCGGAACGTTATCGATACCAGTCCGCGCTTCATGCCATTACCTCCAGCATCGCCTGCGTTACTTCGTAAAGCGGCGGTTCGCCCCGCGTTATCCGGCCGTATTCCTCGGCCATATACTCGCCCATGCGGCCGACTTCCGCACCCAGACTGCCGGCAATATGCGGCGACACGATGCAGTTTTTCAGCGTCCTGAGCGGATGATCGGGCGGCAGCGGTTCCGGTACGGTCACATCCAGCAGCGCCGTGCGGGCAGCGCTTTCGCGCAGCACGTCGTACAGTGCGTCATGATCGACCTGCGCGCCTCTCCCGGTATTGATGAAATATGCGTCCGGCTTCATGGAACGGAGCAGTTCCGCGTTCAGCATGCCTTTAGTCTGCGCGTTGTTGGCCAGGTGGTTGGAGATCACGTCGCATTCGGCAAATATCTGTTCCAGCGATGCGCGTTTTACGCCCAGCGCGGCAAATGCGCTGTCCGGCAGAAATTTGTCGTATGCCAGCACTTCAAATCTGTACCGGGAGAGCATGCGGCACACCAGTTTGCCTATCGTTCCCAGCCCGATGATGCCGACTTTGAGGCCGTAATTGCCCTTCGG
>CACZOW010000054.1 GCA_902782885.1 uncultured Ruminococcus sp.
CCCCAGCATTCGGCGCTGATGGTGGGATTGGAGGCCAGCGCACCGTACGTTACGGCCCCGCGGGCAAATATGCGGTCAAAGCAGGGCGTGTCCGCGTCCTTGATAAACGCGCCGGCGCCGTCAATGCCCACTACGATCACGTGTTTGTATGTTTTCATGGTTTTCTCCTCGCAAAAGCGGGCTTGTCCCGCCCTATTCACGCAGATTGTACAACAAACCCGCCGTGTATTCAAGCCGCCCCGCCCGCGATTTTTAAGCACGGGGTCTGTCCCCTTGCTTAAACACGGGGTCTGTCCCCCTGCTTAAATTTGCGCGGGGCGGAAAGGTGTGGTATACTGGCGGAAATTAATTGACCGCCTGACCGGGCGGGGGCGGAGAAGAGGTTTGATGATATGCAAAAAGAGACCGCTATTGAAAGCTGGAGGCTGTGTATTGCCCCGAACAGCAGCGTAGATAAGGAAGGCCTGCGCTTCACGACGCCGGAAGCACTGGAAACGTCGGGCCTGGAAACGTTCCGGGCAAGCGTGCCGGGAAATTTCGAACTCGATCTTATTGAAGCCGGCAAACTGCCGCGGGACATTTTCGCGGGCGTTAATATATTAAAGCTGCAGGACCTTGAATGCATGCACCTGTGGTATTACACGCATTTCCGCGCCGAAGCGCAAGACGGCGCCGAAACGTTCCTGCGATTCGAGGGCATTGACACCGTATCCGAAATTTACCTGGACGGCGCGCTGCTCGGCACCACCGAAAACATGCTGATCCCGCACGAATTCCCGGTACCCGGCATTGCCCCCGGCCTCCATTCACTGGTAGTGCACATCATACCCGTGTCCGTTTACGCGCGCCGGTTCGACCTGCCCGCCAAATGCTGGGGCATGAAATATACGCAGGATTCGCTGCTGGTGCGCAAAGCCCCGGCAATGTACGGCTGGGACATAATGCCGCGGGCAGTCTCCGGCGGCCTTTGGCGCCCCGTAAAACTGGTCCTGCGGCCGCGGCAGCGCATCCGCGAACAATACCTGATCACCGCGAATATCTGCGGAAACAGCGCCGAATTATACCTTAAGGCCTCCGTCGACACCGATTTCGACGACCTGAGGGACTTGACGCTGACGCTCCGGGGCGTGCACCGGGACGCCGGGGGCAATATCGACTCCCGCTTCGAAAAGAGCGAGACCCTGTTCTCCGTCAATCACGTGATGCAGATCCCGGTAGAAAACGCCGTCCTCTGGTGGCCCAAAAACTACGGTTCGCCGGAACTTTACGACGTGGAACTGCTCCTCACCCGCACGCGGCGCGGTCCGGACGGCGAACGCGAATTCAACGTGCCCGGCGATGAGATCCTTGACCGCGTCACTTTCCGCCACGGCCTGCGCACCGTCGAACTCGAGCGCACCTCTCTTGCGGCGCCCGACGGGAAATTCTTTTTCCGCGTGAACGACCGCCGCATCTTCGTGCTCGGCACCAACTGGGTGCCCGCGGACACGTTTCCTTCCCGCATCGACAGTTATACGGTCCGCGGCCTGAAACTCGCGGACGACATCGGCTGCAACATGATACGCTGCTGGGGCGGCAGTCCCTATCCGTCGGACGTGCTGTACGATTACTGCGACGAACACGGCATTATGGTATGGCAGGATTTCGCCATGGCGTGCGGGCTGTATCCGGATGACGAGCGCATGTGCGGGCTCGTTCGCGCGGAAGCGGTCGCGGTAGTAAAGGCGCTGCGGCGCCACGCTTCCCTGGCGCTCTGGTCCGGGGACAACGAAAATGACATTTTCTGCCAGTGGCGCGGCGGCGCGGTCAACGGCCGCCTGATCAACCGGATCGATCCCAACCACAATAAACTCACCCGCGAAGTGATTGCCGACGTAGTGGAGCGGTACGACGGTTTCCGTCCGTACATCCCCAGTTCGCCGTATATGGACGAGACCGTATTTGCCACCGGCGCGCTCCCCTCCGAAGACCATCTGTGGGGCCCCCGCGACTATTTCAAAGGCGAGTATTATTACGATCAGTCGGTCGCTCACTTTGCCTCCGAGACCGGCTACCACGGCTGCCCTGCCCCCGCCTCCCTGCGCCGCTTCATCTCCGAAGCCGCGCTCCCCGAACGCGGGGACGGACACGTGTGCAAAGATCCGGAGTGGCTGGTGCACTCCGCCAGCATGGAGACCGATCCGGGCGCGCCTTTCGCATACCGCGTGCCGCTGATGACGCGCCAGGTGGAGCGGCTGTTCGGCACGGCGCCGGCGGATATCGACACATACGCGCTGGAGAGCCAGATCTCGCAGGCGGAGGCAATGAAATTCTTCGTGGAACATTTCCGCATCGGCAAAGGCTACCGCAGCGGCATAATATGGTGGAACATCATCGACGGCTGGCCGCAGATCTCCGACGCGGTAGTGGACTGGTACGGCGTGAAAAAGCTGGCGTACACGTACATCAAACGGGCGCAGCAGCCCTTCTGCCTGATGTGCGACGAACCGGACGGCGACGGATTGTCAACGCTCTGCGCGGTGAGCGATCTGCTCTCGCCGCTCAGCTTTACATACACGGTCACGGACGCGCTTACGGGTGAAAAAATATTGACCGGAGAAGCAAATGCGGAGTCGGATTCCGTGCTGAAGCTGGGCCGGTTCAAGGCGCTCGCCGGTCATTTCTACCTGCTCCGGTGGAACAGCGAACACGGCGGCGCGGACGGCGCGCCGGCGGTCAAAGGCCTCAACCACTTCACCGGCGATATCGGTGCGGGGGTCAATCTCGCGGCATACAAGGCGTTCATGCAGAACGCCGGGCTCTGGGATAAGCTGGAAGGATTCGGCAGCTTGTAAACGCTCCGTCCCGAACGCATATAAAGCCGCGCTGCCGCAGCAATGCACGGCGCGGCTCAATTTTTAGCGTTTCAGGATCCGGGCTCCAGTTCCGCTTCCAGTTCTTTCAGATAATTCTCGATAAACGCGTGCCTCTCCGCGGCGATCCGCTTCGCGGTGTCCGTGTTCATCATATCTTTCAGCAGCAGAAGTTTATCGTAAAAATGCCGCACCGAATCCCGCAGCGAGCGGCCGTGTTCGCCTCCGTACGCGAAAGTGCGAGCGATACCCACCGCCCCGATCGCGTCCAGCCGGTCCGCGTCCTGCACGATCCTGCCCTCCGGCGTGTCCGGGGTCTGACCCCTGTTCAAACTAAATGAGACGGAATTGACCGCGCGGCAGATAAGTTCGATGCGATCGGCGGGCACGTTCTGAGCGGCAAGAAAATCGCGGGCATGGCGGTTGCCGGCGGTACTGAACAGTTTCGGGTCGTCAACATCGTGCAGCAGCGCGGCGAGGGCAACGATCTCCCGGTCGCAGCCGGGCTCGCGCTCCGCAATATAGAGCGCCATCCGGTACACCCTCAGCGTGTGTTCCGCGTCGTGGCCGCCGCTGTTGCCTGCGAACAGCAGGGTCACATATTCGATCGCTTTTTCCTGCAGGAGCTCCGGCCGGATCATAACGCTTCGGCTTCCCGCGGGGCGG
Source organism: uncultured Ruminococcus sp. (assembly GCA_902782885.1). Classification (GTDB taxonomy): domain Bacteria; phylum Bacillota; class Clostridia; order UBA1212; family UBA1255; genus UBA1255. Next base: position 3,519 of record CACZOW010000054.1, read on the forward strand.
TCCGTTCAAACTGCGCCATGCCGCCGGAGGGTACCTGAATGCGTGCCGCGGTACTGCCGGCGGGAATGCTGCCGGTGCGGACGGCAGCGCCGCGCCAGTCAAACACTTTATACCTGTATCCGTCAGTCCCGTCCGTGACCGCCGCGAAAAACGGCTTATCAGTGCAGTTCCAGATATCTTCGCACGGGTGTGTCAGTTCCGCCGTTGACGTCTCGTACAATACTGTGATCTTGCGGTCAGCGGTCTCCGAGGAGAGCAGCGCGTAATTGCCCCCCGGCTCCGGCGCGCGGAAAACGCCGCCGAGCAGTACGTCGCGGTTGTCCGACCAATAATTCACGAAACGGCGCACTGCCGCCGCCTGCGCTTCAGGTATCTCCGTAAGCAGTACCGATATCTGCGGCACGGAAAACATGATATTCAGCATCTGGCGCATGCAGTTCTCGGGAGTCTCGGCTCTGCCCCACAGGAGCATATCCGAGTGCGGGGCGGTGGCGGCGTTGACCAGCCGGATCGCGGCGATGCCCACGCGGTTCGTGACCGGATCCGCCGCACAGTCGCCGACACGGAGCATATTGCAGTTGCTCACGATCTCCGCGCCTATGTAGTTCTGCCGGAATTCAAACAGAAAATCCGGGTGTTTTGCGGTCAGCCGCGTGTAAATATCCCGCATCAGACGGCGCGTCGCCTTATCCAGCGAGCGGTAGTCCATCGCGGGGTCAAACGGCGCGACCGCAGACGGATCCGCGCGGAACGCGTCAACGAAATCCAGCTTCAGGCCGTCAATGCCGTATTCTTTTACGAAGCGCTCATATATCCCGATGATATGCTCCCGTATATCCGGATATCGCACGTCCAGTACGCCCGCGCGCATGCCGTCGACGTTGAACGCGATCTTATCCCTGAGCCGCCGGTACTCCTCCGTGGCGTACCCCGCGAAAGGCACCGGGAACCACATCATCAGCTTCATCCCCAGGCGGTGTACCGCGTCGGCAAATGCTTTGAAATCCG